>JACMOY010000035.1 GCA_014377795.1 Actinomycetota bacterium
GCCGGGCCCTGGTCGCGCAGCGCACGGGGCTCGCAAAGGCCACGGTGGGCACGATCGTCGCCGACCTGCAGCGGTCGGGGGCGGTCGAGGACGGTGACGCGGTGCCGGCCGCTCGGACGTCGAGCCGGCCGGCCGCCGCGGGTCGTCCTGGTCGTCCGGTGACCCTGGCAGGGGCGGGGATCGTCGGCCTGGGCGTCGAGGTCAACGTCGGCTACCTGACCGCGACCGCCCTCGACCTGGCCGGCCGCACCGTGCTCTCACGGCGGGTGTCGACCGAGTCCGGCCGCGAGCGGGAGTCGTTGCGGGCGTTGACCAATGAGTGCTGGGCGCAGCTGGTGCAGCAGGGTGCCGACGTGATCGGTGTCGACATCGCGGTGCCCGGACTGGTCGCGCGCGACAAAGGGGTGGTCGTCGCCGCCCCCAACCTGCACTGGACCGACGTCGACCTCGTCCACGAGATCGAGAGCTCGTTGCCGCAGCGGGGTTCTGGCCGGTGCCGCGTGCGCGTCGACAACGACGCCAACTGCTCGGCGATGGCCGAGGCGACCCACGGCGTCGCGCGCGGCGTCGACCACGTGCTGTTCCTGACCGGCACCGTCGGGCTCGGCGCGGGGTTCGTCGTCCAGGGCAGGGTGCAGCGAGGCAGCACCGGCTTCGCCGGCGAAGTCGGACACGTCCCCGTCGGGGGTGCGGACCGGCGGTGCGCGTGCGGTCGCCGCGGGTGCTGGGAGACGACCGTGGGACTGCCGGCGATGCTGCGGGCGACCGGCGTCCGGCTGCGTGACGCCGACCACGACCCGATGGCAGCGGCCACCGAGGTGGCGCGCCGGGCCCGAACCGACGCCAGCGTGCGAGCCGGCGTCCGCGAGGCCGGCCGGTGGCTGGGCACCGGCGTCGTGACCATCGCCGGGCTGCTCGACCCGGCCATGGTCGTGCTGGGGGGCTACTTCGTGCCGCTCGGCCCGCTGCTCGTCCCCGTCGTCGAGCGCGCCCTGCGCGGTGGTCTGCTGGGCGACGGCGCACGCCGCTGCGAGGTCGCACTGAGCACCCTGGGCCTCGGCGCCGCCTCGACGGGCGCGGCGAGCGAGGTGCTGACCGACGTGTTCGAGGGCGTGGTCGCCCTGCGCTGACGTGCCCGCTCCCATCCGCCGCGTCTCAGCCGCCGAGACGAGCGTGCCGTGCGTGGAAGCTCGACACCGTCATGCCTACCCTTGCGATGGCAAGCATCGGATCCGTCATAGAAAAGAGCACCCGTGGCCCTGCGCCCCAAGGCGAGCGTCGTCCCCTTCGTCGTCCACGGAACAGGCACCGGCGTCGCCCAGCACCTGGTGGTGCCCGGCTCGCCGCACGCCTTCCGCACCGACGCCTACCCGGCGTTCGGCGGCGCGGACGCCCACCCCAGCCCGCTGCTGTACCTGCTCGGTGCGCTGACGTCGTGCAACCAGGTGACGGCCCAGCTGGTCGCCAAGGACCTGGGCATCACGCTGGGACGGATGGCCTTCGAGGTGCAGGGCGACCTCGACACGGTGGTCATGGTGAACGGTGAGGACGGCAACGCGAACTTCGAGCGCGTCGTCGTGACCGCTGCGGTCCAGGCCGAAGCCTCACCGGAGCAGTTCGAGGCGCTGCGGCGCGAGACCGAGCGACGCTGCCCCGTGACACAGATGTTCATCCGCAGCGGGCTGGACTTCTCGTCCGGGTGGACCCAGATGCCGCTCACCGCCGACGCCTGAGCCGACCCCGGCAGCCCTCAGGCCAGGGACGGCGAGTGCACCTCGTACCGCGGTGGTGGCGTGTTCAGCCCGTCGGCGTGCACCGGCCCAACACGCTCGCGCAGCGGTCGCCCGTCGGTGCCGGTGCGCACCGCGAGGGCCTCGGACAGGA
>JACMOY010000309.1 GCA_014377795.1 Actinomycetota bacterium
CCTTGAGCGGCTCCCCGAGCTGTACGGCGGCGTCCAGTCCGACGTGCCCGGCCCGCTGCCCTCCCCCGCGTCCTGCCGCCCGCAGGCGGGGTCGGCGGCCGCCGGCACCGCTGTGGCGACCCTCGCCCTGGGGCTGCGCCCCGACGTCCCGGCCGGCACGCTGACACTGAGCCCCCCGACCGTGCACCCGTGGGGAGAGCTGGTGGTCGACGGGCTGCGTCTGGGCGACCACCCGCTGTCGGTGACGGTCGATCGAGACGGAGCGGCGACCGCCACCACCTCGCACCCGGGCGTCCTGGTGCGCACCCGTCCAGCTCGGGTCGTCGCGTCATGAGGACACCGGGGCCCTAGTCTGGCCGCCATGGCCGAGGCACCGTCGCCGCTGTTCGCGCTCGTCGTGGACGACGAGGCGCCTGCACTGTCCGAGCTCGCGTTCCTGCTCGGCCGCGACGACCGCATCGGTCGGGTGACCACCGCGCAGGGCGGGGCGCAGGCCCTGCGGCTGCTGGAGTCGGAGGACCTCGACGTCGTCTTCTGCGACATCAAGATGCCCGGGCTGGACGGGCTCGACCTGGCCCGGGTGCTGGCCCGGTTCACCCACCGGCCGCAGGTCGTGTTCGTCACCGCGTACGACGAGCACGCCGCCGACGCGTCCGACCTGCAGGCCACCGACTACCTCAAGAAGCCGGTGCGGGCCGAACGCCTGGCCGAGGCCGTCCGCCGGGTCGTCGAGGGGGCCGCCAGCGCGGGCGAGCCGCCTGCGTCAGCAGCCGACGAGACCATCGCCGTCGAGCTCGCGGGGGTGACCCGGTTCGTCCAGCGCTCGCAGGTGCGCTACGTCGAGGCCCAGGGCGACTACGCCCGCCTGCACACCGCTGACGGCAGCCACCTGCTGCGCGTACCACTGACGACGCTCGAAGAGCGTTGGGGCACAGCGGGTTTCGTCCGGATCCACCGCAGCACCCTCGTGCAGCTGGCGCATGTCGACGAGGTGCGCACCGAACCGGGACGGTGCTCGGTGCGACTCGGGGCGGTCGAGCTCGCGGTGGGCCGTCGCCACACCCGCGAGCTGCGCGAGCGGCTGATCCGCGCCGCCGCACCCCAGGGCGCCTGATGGCCGACCGGGTGCGGGTCACGAGCCCGCGGATGGGCGCCGCGCGACGGGCGGCCAGCCGCCCCGCCGTCGACGAGATCGACGCGCAGACCGGGCTCGGCGAGGTCTACATGCGCTCGCTGCTGCGCAGCCAGCTGCGGTTGGCGCTCAGCGTTCTCGCGGCGACAGCGGTTCTGCTCGGCGGGCTGCCGCTGCTGTTCGCGCTGGTGCCCTCCGTCGCTGGCTCACAGGTGCTCGGCCTGCCCCTGCCGTGGCTGCTGCTCGGGGTGCTCGTCTATCCCATGCTCTGGGGCGCGGCCCGCTATTACGTGCGGCACGCCGAGCGCAACGAGGCCGAGTTCACCGACGTCCTGCGCCGTCCCTGACGTGCCCGCCGGTCTGCACGTCGTCGACCCAGGCCTGTCACCGGTCGCCAGCGTCGTCGCCGTCCTGCTGGTCACCACCGCGACCCTCGTTGTCGGCGCCTTCGGATTGCGCCTGTCGCGCACCACCAGCGACTTCTACGTGGCTGGGCGGGCGGTCACGCCGGGTTGGAACGCATCGGCCATCAGCGGCGAGTACCTTTCGGCCGCCTCGTTCCTCGGTGTGGCGGGTCTGGTGCTGACGGCCGGCACGGACATGCTGTGGTTCCCGGTCGGCTACACCGCCGGCTACCTCGTGCTGCTGGTACTGGTCGCCGCGCCGCTGCGCCGGTCGGGGGCCTACACGCTGCCGGACTTCGCCGAGGCGCGGCTGGAGTCGGCCCGGGTGCGCAACGCGGCGTCGCTGCTCGTGGTTGGCATCGGTTGGCTCTACCTGATCCCCCAGCTGCAGGGCGCCGGCCTGGCGCTGCGTGCCGTGACCGGTGCGCCGCGCTGGGTCGGTGGGGTCGTGGTCGCGGTCGTGGTGCTGCTGAACGTGGTCGCCGGCGGCATGCGCTCGATCACGTTCGTCCAGGCCTTCCAGTACTGGCTCAAGCTCACCGCGATCGCCGTGCCGCTGTTCTTCGTCCTGCTCGTCTGGCACTCCCAGGGGCCGCCGTCGCCGGCGGCCGCGGCCGGCGGCGCGGACTGGGTGCGCCCGCTGTCGGGCACCGGCGGGCGCGAGCACCCGCTGTACGGCACCTACTCGATCGTCCTCGCGCTGTTCTTCGGCACGATGGGGCTGCCGCACGTGCTGGTGCGCTTCTACACCAACCCCGACGGCCGCGGGGCGCGTCGGACGACGCGCACCGTCATCGCGCTGCTCGGGGCGTTCTACCTGTTCCCGCCCGTGTACGGCGCTCTCGGTCGCGTCTACGCCTCCGACCTGGTGGCCGGCGGCCAGGCCGACACCGTCGTACTGCTGCTGCCGAGCCGGCTGGTGCCGGGGCTGGGCGGCCAGCTGCTGAGCGCCCTGACGACGGCGGGGGCGTTCGCGGCGTTCCTGTCCACGTCGTCGGGGCTGACGATGTCGATCGCCGGTGTGCTGCACCAGGACCTGCGTCGACGGCGCACCGGCCGGGCCCGCCCCGACACCCTGCGCGGCTTCCGATCGGCCACCGTCGTCGCGATCAGCGTGCCGCTGGCGCTGGCCGTGTCCAGCGGTTCGCTGAGCCTGGCCGACACGGTCGGGCTGGCCTTCGCCGTCGCTGCCTCGACGTTCTGCCCCCTGCTGGTGCTCGGCATCTGGTGGCGCCGACTGAGCCGCACCGGCGCCCTCGCCGGCCTGGTCGTCGGGGGTGGGCTGGCCAGCGCGGCGGTGCTGACGACGATGGCCGGGCTGGCCGGCGACGGCTGGGGCGGGTCGCTGCTCGCCCAGCCGGCGGCGTGGACGGTGCCGCTCGCCTTCGCCGTCATGGTCGCCGTGTCGCTCGCTACACCGGACTCGTTGCCCCCCAACGTTTCTCGCACGATGGTGCGCCTGCACACACCCGAGGACGTCGCCGTCGACCGACGGTGACTCAGCCCGCCATCGGTCGCCACTGACCGCGCTGCACGAGCACCTCGCGCAGGATGTCGGGACGGTCGGTGATCACCCCGTCGACACCCACGTCGAGCAGCCGGTGCATCAGCGCGGGTTCGTCGACGGTCCACACCAGCACGCGGACGCCGAGGTCGGCGGCCATCCGCACCAGCCGCTCGGCGACCAGCGGCACCCGGCCGAGCGACACGGGAACGTGCACGAACTCCCCCGTGGCCACGCCGAGCGGGGGGCGCACCCCCGCCTTGGCGCACCCGACCAGCACGGCCAGCGAGCGCCAGCCCAGCGCCGTCCGCAACCGCGGCCCGCACGCCTGGCGCAGGTGGGCCAGCCACCCGTCCCAGGCGCCTGCGACGCACACACGCGACACCGCGCCCGCGTCCTTCAGCACCCGCGCGAGAGGCTCGACGCTCGCGCCGGCCTTGAGGTCGACCGCGAAGTGCGTGCGGGGGAAGGCGTGCAGCAGGTCGTCCAACCGCATGACCGGGCCGCCGCCGTCCACCGACGCCCGGCGCAGGTCCGGCCAGGTCAGGCGGTTGACGCGACCATGCAGGTCGGTCACGCGGTCGACCCGCTCGTCGTGGAAGGCCACCAGCACGCCGTCGGAGGTCAGCCGCACGTCGGTCTCGAGGTACCGGACGCCCAGCGCCACCGACCGCGAGAACGCCTCGAACGTGTTTTCGGGAGCCAGGCCCGCGCCGCCGCGGTGGGCGATCGCATAGGGCCCGCAGTCGGTGCCGTACCCACCGTCCAGGTCGCGGGGGACGGTGCGACGCGGCGTCGTGCGTCCAGGTCCGGTGGCGGCGGGGACGGTCGTCATGCGGCTACTGTGCGCCGGCACCGGGCCCGGCGGCGCCGTCCAGGGCCGGGATCGCCCACAGTTCACCTGCGCTTCACCCACCCGACCGCTCAACGACGCCAGCCGACCGCTCGACCGCTCGGCGCGCGGCTGGACTCGCCCAGCGGCATCAGCAGCGGCACAGTGACGGGCGTGTACCTGGCAGCGTCGCCCGGCGGCTGCCCCCTGCCTCAGTGTGACCCAGGAGGACCCGTGAGCACCACCGAGGACCGCACCGCCGGGGGCGACCCCGACGGCATCAAACACACCGGCTACACCGCCATCCAGGAAACCCCCGAGTTCGCGGACCTGCGCTCGCGGTTCCGTGGCTTCGTGTTCCCCATGACCGGACTGTTCCTGGCGTGGTACTTCCTCTACGTCCTCATGTCCACGTACGCGCCAGACTTCATGTCGCACAAGCTGTTCGGCAACATCACCACAGGCCTGGTCTTCGGCCTGCTGCAGTTCGTCTCGACCTTCGCCATCACGTTGACCTACACCCGCTGGGCCGACCGCAAGTTCGACACGGCGGCCGACGAGCTCGCTGAGCGCGTGCTGGCGCACCCCGGACACACCAACGACGAGGACCACCGATGAACGCCGCAGGGGTACTGCTCGCCGCCGACACGGTCGGCTCGCCGGCCGTCAACATCTCGATCTTCGTCGCCTTCGTCGCGCTGACGCTGGGCATCGTCCTGCGCGCGTCGCGCAACAACAGCACCGCCGCCGACTACTACGCCGGTGGCCGCTCGTTCACCGGGCCGCAGAACGGGATCGCGATCTCGGGTGACTACCTGTCGGCTGCCAGCTTCCTGGGCATCGCCGGTGCCATCGCCGTCAACGGCTACGACGGGTTCCTGTACTCGATCGGCTTCCTGGTGGCCTGGCTGGTCGCCCTGCTGCTGGTGGCCGAGCTGCTGCGCAACACCGGACGCTTCACGATGGCCGACGTGCTCTCGTTCCGGCTGCGCGAGCGGCCCGTGCGCACCGCCGCCGCCATCTCGACGATGGTCGTCAGCATCTTCTACCTGCTGGCGCAGATGGCCGGCGCCGGTGGCCTGGTCGCGCTGCTGCTCGGGGTGGAAGGCAAGATCGGGCAGGCCCTGGTCATCACCGTCGTCGGCATCATCATGGTGATGTACGTGCTGATCGGCGGCATGAAGGGCACGACCTGGGTGCAGATCGTGAAGGCGGTGCTGCTCGTGATCGGCGCCGGCGTGATGACCCTGATGGTGCTCGGCAAGTACGGCTTCAACTTCTCCGACCTGCTCGGCGCCGCCGTCGACAACAGCCCCAAGAAGGACGGCATCCTCGGCCCGGGCCTGCAGTACGGCAAGTCCGAGGTCAGCAAGCTGGACTTCATCTCGCTCTCGCTCGCGCTGGTGCTCGGCACCGCCGGGCTGCCGCACGTGCTGATGCGCTTCTACACGGTGCCCTCGAGCAAGGAGGCCCGCCGCAGCGTTAAGTGGGCCATCTGGATCATCGGCATCTTCTACCTGTTCACCCTGGTGCTCGGGTACGGCGCGTCGGCGCTGGTCGGATCCAAGACCATCCTCGCGGCGCCCGGCAAGGCCAACTCGGCCGCGCCGCTGCTGGCGTACGCGCTCGGCGGCACCGTGCTGCTGGGCGTCATCTCGGCGGTCGCCTTCGCGACGATCCTCGCCGTCGTCGCCGGCCTGACCATCACCGCGAGTGCCTCGTTCGCGCACGACGTCTATGCCAGCGTGATCAAGCGGGGCAACGTCAAACCGGACGACGAGGTGCGGGTGGCGCGGATCACCACCCTGGTCATCGGTGCGGTCGCCATCGTCGGCGGGATCTTCGCCATCGGGCAGAACATCGCGTTCCTCGTGGCACTGGCGTTCGCGATCGCCGCGAGCGCGAACCTGCCGACGATCCTGTTCTCGTTGTTCTGGCGGCGGTTCAACACCCGCGGTGCGCTGTGGAGCATGTACGGCGGCCTGATCGTCAGCGTCACCCTGATCGCGTTCTCGCCCGTGGTGTCCGGCAAGCCCGACCCCACGAACGCGGCCAAGAACCTGTCGATGATCACCGACCCCTCGATCGACTTCCACTGGTTCCCGCTCGACAACCCCGGCATCGTCTCGATCCCCCTGGCGTTCCTGCTCGGCTGGATCGGCACCGTGACGAGCAAGGAGCGCAGCAGCCGGGAGAAGTACGCCGAGATGGAGGTGCGGGCCCTGACCGGCGCCGGCGCCGAGAAGGCCACCGCCCACTGACGACCCGCACGGGCCTGGCACGAGGTGGCGTGTCCGGTGACTCCCGGGTCACCGAGCACGCCACCTGGTCATAAGGTCACCCCAGGACGACGCCGTCGACTTCGCAGGAGGACGCTGATCATGGCCACCGACACCCCCACCCCCGGCCTGTCGAACCTCGGGCGCGAGGAGCGTCGCTTCGCCCCCGACCCGGCCTTCACCGCCCAGGCGGTTGCGCAGGCCGGCCTGTACGACGACGCCGCCCGCGACCGGCTGGCGTTCTGGGCCGACCAGGCCCGCACCCTGCTCGACTGGTCCACCGACTTCACCCAGACCCTGGACTGGTCCGAGGCACCGTTCGCGTCGTGGTTCGTCGGCGGTGAGCTGAACGTCGCCTACAACTGCGCCGGCCGGCATGTCGAGGCCGGCTACGGCGAGCGCGTCGCCATCCACTTCGAGGGCGAGCCGGGCGACACCCGCAGCATCACCTACGCCGAGCTGACCGCCGACGTGAAGCGGGCGGCCAACGCGCTGACCGCCCTGGGCGTCCAGCGCGGCGACCGGGTGGCGATCTACCTGCCGATGATCCCCGAGGCGGTCGTCGCCATGCTGGCCTGCGCCCGCCTCGGCGCCGCCCACAGCGTCGTCTTCGGCGGGTTCAGCGCCGACGCGCTGCGCAGCCGGATCGAGGACGCCGAGGCCAAGGTGGTCATCACCGCCGACGGCGGGTTCCGGCGCGGCAAGGCCATGGCGCTCAAGCCCGCCGTCGACGCGGCCCTCGCCTCGGGCGCGCCCACGATCACCGCCGTGCTCGTCGTCCGGCGGACCGGCCAGGACGTCGAGTGGACGCCGGGCCGCGACCAGTGGTGGGACGACGCGCTGGCCGCAGCCGACGCCGAGCACACGGCCCAGCCGATGGACGCCGAGCAGCCGCTCTTCATCCTCTACACCTCCGGCACCACCGGCAGCCCCAAAGGAATCCTGCACACCAGCGGCGGGTACCTGACCCAGGTGGCCTACACGCACCGCAACGTCTTCGACCTGCACCCCGAGACCGACGTCTACTGGTGCACGGCGGACGTCGGCTGGGTCACCGGCCACAGCTACGTC
>JACMOY010000310.1 GCA_014377795.1 Actinomycetota bacterium
CAAGGCCGCCTTGGCCTCGGTCGACGTCGTCGCGATCACGCGCACGCCCAGCAGGGTCAGCACCTGGGTGAGCAACAGGCCCACCCCGCCGGCCGCGGCGTGCACGAGCGCGGTCTGCCCGGCCTGCACGGGGAAGGTGGAGCGGGTGAGGTACTGCACGGTCAGCCCCTGCAGCAGCGCGGCTGCGGCGGTCTCGTCGTCCACGCCGTCAGGCACGGGGACGGCGCGGCTGCTGGGCAGCACCACCTGCTCGGCGTACCCGGCGCCCCCGACCATGGCCCACGTGACGTGGTCACCGATGGCGACGCCGGTCACGCCTTCGCCCACCTCGCTGACCACGCCCGCGCCCTCGCTGCCCGCGACGAACGGCAGTGGCAGCGGGTAGGCGCCGGTGCGCTGGTAGACGTCGATGTAGTTCAGGCCGGCCGCAGCGACGTCGACCCGGATCTCGCCCCGGCCCGGCTCCGGGGTGGGCCGGTCCTCGACGACGAGGACCTCGGGGCCACCGGTCTCACGGACCACCACTGCACGCACGCGCACCTCCGACGGACCAGGTGGCGGCGCCGCCGCTCGGGTGCCGGTCCGGCGTCCAGGCTAGGACGGCGCCGCCGGCCTCGCCCGGTCGCCGTTCAGCTGCTGATGTCCTTGGTGGTCAGCCGGGCCCAGGCGAGCAGCAGGAACAGCGCGATGTAGACGCCCTCGGTGAGCAGCCCGATCGCCATGGCGTGCAACGGGACCGGCGAGCGCAGCAGGTCACCGAACGCCAGCCAGGGGGTCGTGAACAGGTAGGGCCAGATCACCCGCACCTGGGGCACCGCGCCGACGATCTCGCTGATGATGGTCAGCACCGCCGTCGCGGCCATCGCGCCCATCGGCACCTCGGTGAGGGTCGAGAAGAACGCCCCGATGGCCCCGACGCCGGCGAGCATCGCCGCGACGTACAGCGCGACCAGCAGCGCGCGGCCCAGCGCGTTCGCGAACGAGACGGTGGTGCCCGACAGCAGGGTCACCGCCCCGTGCGGGAACAGCAGCAGCCCCACGATCAGGCCGACGCCCCACACCACCAGTGCTGCAGCGAGTCCGAAGACGACGATCGACGCGTACTTGACCAGCAGCAGCCGGGTGCGGTCGACCGGGACGACGAGAAGGTTGCGCAGGGTGCCCGAGCTGGCCTCGCCGGCGATCGCCTCACCCGAGACCACCGCGACCGACAGCGGCAGGAAGAACGGCAGGGTGACCGTCAGGGCGGTGAAGGCGAGGAACAGGCCGTTCTGGGTGATCTGGCCGAGGAACGCCGGGCCTTCACCGTCGCCACCTGGCGACGAGACACGCACGGCGATCCCGATCAGGATGGGTGCGGTCGACAGCACCGCCAGCAGGGCCTGGTTGCGCCGGCGACCGAACACCAGACGCAGCTCAGACCTGAACAACCGCAGCGGTTGTGACCTCATGCGGGGCTCAGTTGACGTTCGCGTCAGCTCACTGGTCGACATCGAATCCCTCACCGGTCAGCTCGACGAACAGGTCCTCGAGGTCGGGCCGTTCGACGACCACCTCGTGCACGGGCACCCCGGCCTTGACCAGCTGCTCGACGAGCTGCGCCGTGTCGACCGGCGTGCCATCGCCGTCGCTGAGGTCGGCCACGACCGAGCTGGTCACCCCGGACGTCGCGTGCACCGCGGTCGTGCCGGTGCCCAGTGCCCGCATGACCGCGGCGGCTTCGTCCGGCCGCGTGGTCTCGACGCGCACCCGGACGCCCGCGGCCTGGCGCAGCGCGGTGAGCGTGCCCTGGAACACCAGGCGCCCGTGGCTCATGACGCCCACGTGGGTGCTCACCTGCTCGATCTCGCTGAGCAGGTGCGAGGACAAGAACACGGTCGACCCCTCGGCGCCGAGCTCGCGCACCAGCGTGCGCACCTCGCGGGTGCCCTGCGGGTCCAGGCCGTTGGTGGGCTCGTCCAGCACCAGCAGGTCGCGCGGGCGCAGCAGGGCACCGGCCAGCCCGAGCCGCTGGCGCATGCCGAGCGAGTAGTTGCGGTATCTCTTGCCAGCAGCCGCAGCCAGGCCGACCCGCTCGAGCGCCTCGTCGACCCGGCGTCCGGCCCCGGCCGCGGCGACGCTGCGGTCACCGGCGTCCAGGCGCATCAGGTTGGCCCGCCCGGACAGGTAGGGGTGGAACGCCGGCCCCTCGACCAGCGCGCCGACCCGGGGCAGCACCGACGCGGCGTGCGCCGGCATCGACTCGCCGAGCAGCTCGTGCTCACCCTCGGTCGCCGAGACCAGGCCGAGCAGCATCCGGATGGTGGTCGTCTTGCCGGACCCGTTGGGGCCGAGGAAGCCGTAGACGCACCCGCGCGGCACCATCAGGTCGATGCCGTCGACCGCGACCTGACCGCTGCGAAAACGCTTGGTCAGGCCGCGGGTCGCGATCGCCGGTGAGGGGTCAGCCGGCACGGGTGGCGGCCTGCTCGAGCACCGCGGGAGTCACGGCGCCGACCAGCAGACGGCCGTCGTCCAGCAGCAGGGCCGAGACCAGGGCGGTGGTGACAACCCGGCCAGTGCCGTAGCTGCCCGAGACCTGCTTCGCCGAGCGCAGCAGGGTGCTCAGCTGGGCGTTGCCGCCGGCGGCCGACAGGTCGACGCCCTTGATGACGGCCACCGAGGTCCACCCGGTGCCCACGACGGTCGGCTGCGCGGCGTCCTTGGCGGCGTCCGGACGCGCGCCGGGCGCTGGGGCGGCACCCATCGTCTGCTCGGTGACCTTGGCCCCACGTGGCGGACTGAACGCGAAGACGGCCGGGTCGGGCGTGGCGAAGGTGATCGAGGTGAACGCCGTCTCGAACGCCGGCTTGCCCGCCCCGCGCGCGAAGACCTCGACGCGCAGCGGGGTCGAGGTCACGCTGTCGATGGCCAGGCGCACCTGCGCGACCAGCGAACCAGCGTCCCGCGGGGCGAGCACCAGCTCGTACGCCGAGCGGCCGGCGATCGAGGCGGTGCCCTCGACCGTCACCGTGGTGGTGGGGTCGATCGCGGCCAGCGCCTTGGCGGCGGCCTGGGCGGGTGTCACGTCGATCGTGGGCGTCGGGGCCTTCGCGGTCTCGCTCGGCAGGGTCAGGTGCTGCGCGGTGTTGGTGGCGCTGCTCCAGGTCCAGGCGTCGGTGCCGTTGCGGATGACGTCGGACTCGGCCAGGTCGCCGACCAGGGCGATGCGCGAGCGGCCGGGACCGGCGTACCAGACCCGGGCGGTGTGCGAGCCGGTCACCAGGGAGGTGGCCGACAGCGAGGTCGACCCGGCGCCGCTCATGGGCAGGTCGGGCAGGCCGAGCCGGGCCGTCTCGACGACGGTGCCCGAGAACGGGTGGTCGGCGGCGGCCGTGGTCGAGGCGAGCAGCTCGGCGGCGGTGCGCGGCGGCAGCGACGGCGAGGCGTCGGCCACCATCGGCGAGATCACCAGCGCGGCGGCCACGGCGGTGGCGCCGGCGGCCGGGATGGTCCAGCGCGAGCGGAGCGAGAACGGCATCGGGGGTCCTTGGTGTGGGGAGGCAGTGCCCCTAGCGTGCGCCACCCCACCTGTGACCACCCTGTGAGCGACGGTCCTCGGGGCGCCACGTGACGCACCCCACACCCGCCCCCAGCACTTAGTGAAGCAAGTGCCGTGGAGCCCGCGAGCCCCGCGCCAGTTAGTGCAGCAAGTGCGGGGAGGGGCGAGGGGGCGAGGGAGGGGAGGGGGCGGGGGTGTGGGGCACAGTGGACGGCGTGCGGGTGCTGGTGGTCGAGGACGAGGTGCGGCTGGCCCGCGCGCTGCAGCGCGGGCTGCGGGCCGAGGGCTTCGCCGTCGACCTCGCCCACGACGGCACCGACGGGCTGCACCAGGCGCGCGAGGGGTCCTACGACGTGGTGGTGCTCGACGTGATGCTGCCGGGGCTGTCCGGCTACCGCGTCGTCCAGGCGCTGCGGGCGGACGGCATCGGCGTCCCGGTGCTGATGCTGTCGGCCAAGGACGGCGAGCACGACCAGGCCGACGGCCTCGACCTCGGCGCCGACGACTACCTCACCAAGCCCTTCTCGTACGTCGTCCTGCTGGCTCGGCTGCGCGCCCTCGTACGCCGGGGGCCGGCGAACCGCCCCAGCGTCGTGCGGGCCGGTGACCTCGCGCTCGACCCCGCCACCCGCCGGGTGACCCGGGCGGACGTCGAGATCACGCTGACCCCGCGCGAGCACGCCCTGCTCGAGCACCTGATGCGGCACGCCGACGAGGCCGTCACCAAGACCTCGCTGATCGAGCACGTGTGGGAGGGCGACGGCGACCCGAACGTCGTCGAGGTCTACGTCGGCTACCTGCGGCGCAAGATCGACGTCCCGTTCGAGCGGCACTCGCTCGAGACCGTCCGCGGCGTCGGCTACCGGCTCTCGAGCGAGCGCTGAGCATGGGGCTGCGGGCGCGGCTGACCGTGGTCGCCACCGCGGTGGTGGCGGTCGGGCTGCTGGCCGGCGCGCTGCTGCTGGTGCTCGCGCTGCGGGCCGCGCTGCTCGGGGGACTGGACGACGCCGCCCGCGCGCGCGCCCGCGACGTCGCCGTGCTGGTGGCCGACGACCGGCTGCCCGCCACCCTGCCCGCGGGTAGCACCCTCGTGCAGGTCGTCGACGGCGCGCACCGGGTGCGGGCCACCTCACCGGGCGCCGACCGGCTCGTCCCGCTGCTCGACCCGGCCGGGGTGCAGGCGGTGCGGTCCGGCTCGACCCGCGACCTCGCCGGCGCCCACCTCGCCCAGGACTGCACGCTGCGGGTGATCGGCGCCGCGGCCGGGACGTCGGCCGACCCGCTGACCGTGCTGGTGGCCTCGCCGCTCGCGCAGGTCGACGACAGCACCCGGGTGGTGCGCCGCGGACTGCTCGTCGGCGTCCCGGTGCTGCTGGCGGTGGTGGCTGCCCTCGCGTGGGTGCTCGTCGGGATGGTGCTGCGCCCGGTGGCCCAGCTGCGCCGCGGCGCGGCCGAGATCAGCGAGACGGTGGCCGGACGGCGCCTCCCGGTGCCCGCGGCGAGGGACGAGCTGCACCGGCTGGCCACCACGCTGAACGACATGCTCGACCGGCTGGACGCCTCGACCACCCGCCAGCGGGCGTTCGTCGCGGACGCCGCGCACGAGCTGCGCTCACCGCTGGCCTCGGCCCGCACCCAGCTCGAGGTCGTGCTCGCCCACCCGGTGGGCGCGGACTGGCCCGAGACCGCCGTCGACGTCCTGACCGACGTCGAGCGCCTCGCCCGCCTCGTCGACGACCTGCTGCTGCTCGCCCGCACGGACGCCGGCCCGCCGGCCCTTCGCGCGGACGTCGACCTCACGGCGGTGGCGGCCCAGGTGGTGGGCCGGCACGAGGCCGGCGTGACCCTGCGCGCCGATGGAGCGCACATCGTCAGCGGCGACCCGACCGCGCTCGCGCGCGTCGTCGCCAACCTGGTCGACAACGCCGTGCGGCACGCGCGCGAGCAGGTGGTGGTCGGCGTCCGCGAGGTGGCCGGTGAGGTCGAGCTGAGCGTCGAGGACGACGGGCCCGGCATCGCCGAGACCGACCGGGCGCGGGTCTTCGAGCGCTTCACCCGGCTGGACGAGGCGCGCGGCCGCGACGCCGGTGGCAGCGGCCTCGGCCTGGCCATCGCCCGCGACGTCGTGGTCGCGCACGGCGGGTCGATCCGGCTCGACACCTCGCCCGCGGGCGGACTTCGAGCCGTCGTCGTGCTGGCTGCGGTGCGAGGATGAGTGGATGAGTACGGAGTCGGGGCAAGGCCCGCGTCCACGGCGTCCGGCCCTGCTCGGGCCGAACGCCCTCGACACGTTCGGCGGCGGCCAGGACCCCGCGGCCCTCGCCGAGGCCGCGCACGCTAGCGCCGCCGCGATCGTCGACGCCGGACGCCGCTCGGACGACCCCGAGGTGACGGCCCGGCTGGTGCGGCTGGTCGACGAGCACGGCCTGGACACCATCGCCGACCTCTGGGCCGGCCGGCCGGCGCGCTCGCTGCCCGGCGCCCTGTGGCGGCTGTACGTCGTGCGCGAGTGGGTGCGGCGCGACGCGGTGGGGGCCGCGCATGACTACGCGGCCGGGTTCGCGCTGGCCCAGGTGCCGCACGTGATCGCCGGCGTCGCGCAGCCGCCGGGCCCCGAGCAGGTGCGTGACCTCGCTGACGCCGTGCTCACCGGCGTCTACACCGGTGACCTCGCCGTGGCGCTCGAGCGGGCCGGTGCGTTCTGCCGGGTCGTGGCCGCCGGACGGGCGGTGCGCGCGGACGACGAGCCCGACCCGGCCGCCGCGATCACCTCGACCCGGCGCGCCGCGTCGCTGCTGCAGACGGCTGACGACTTCGAGAACGCGGCACGCGCCTGGCGCGCACACGACCTGACCTGAGACACTGATCGGGCTCCCTCGGGAGCAGGCGTCGGGCTGCGGTAGCCCCGGGTCCCAAATGGAGCCGCTTCGAGCGGCCTCGCGCCGTGAGGCGCTCCCAGCCCGACGCCACCCCGACACCCCATCCACCAGGGAGACCGCCGTGCTGCACCGGCTGCGGCTGCTCGCCCTGGTGCTGCTCGGACTCGGCGGCGCCGTCGCCGGGGCGATGATCGCGCCCGCCGCGCACACCAGCATCGGCCCGCTGTCGGTCGACGTCCGGATCCACCCCAGCCTGCGCCCCGGTGTGGCCGTCGACCTGCCCCCGGTCGGCGCCGTCCGGTTCGACACCCACCGCACCCCGGTGCAGGTGCAGGCCTCGATCCGCTCGGTCGACATCGACCAGGCGCGCGCGCTCGTCTCGAGTCCCGCTGCCCTCACCAGCCTGCAGGCGGCGGCGCCCGACACGCTGCGCGCCGCTGCGTTGCGGGCGCTGGCGGGCGCGCTAGCCGCGGGCGCGATCGGCTCGGCGGTACTGGTCGGCCTGGCCACCCGCGGCGGGCGCGGCGTCGCGGTCGGCACCGGGATCGCCGTCGGCGCGTCCGCGGTGCTCGCGGCTGCCACCGCGCTCACCTTCAACGG
>JACMOY010000311.1 GCA_014377795.1 Actinomycetota bacterium
CGGGCTCGAGCAGGCGGCTCCAGGCCACCCGAGCCAGGCGCTCGTCGTCCGGGTCGAACCGCAGCTTGAGAGTGCTCATGTGGCCACCGACCCGCTGTCGCGCAACGCATAGGCCGCCGAGACGTCGTCGGCCCCGGGGGCGGACCGACCGGCCAGGTCGGCGAGGGTCCAGGCGCACCGCAGCGTCCGGTCGTAGCCGCGGACGGTCAGCAGGCCGCGCTCGACGCCGCGGTCGAGCAGGTGCGTGGCGCCGGGCGCGAGCCGCCAGCGACCGCGGCGCAGGTCGCGGCCCGGCACCTGGGCATTGGGCCGCCACGGGGTGCCGGCCCACCGCTCGCGCTGGATCTCGCGCGCACGAGCGACCCGCGCCGCGACGGTCGCGGTGCTCTCGCCGACCGCGTCGGGGTCCATGGCGGCCCGGGTGACCGACAGCACCTGGACCTGCAGATCGACCCGATCGAGCAGCGGGCCGGACAGCCGGTGCAGGTAGCGGCGGCGGGCCATCGGCGTGCAGGTGCAGTCGGTGCCAGCGCCGCTGGCCCGACCGCACGGGCAGGGGTTGGCTGCGAGCACCAGCTGGAACCGGGCGGGGTAGCGAGCCACTCCCCCGGCGCGGGCGATCACCAGCTCGCCGACCTCGAGCGGTTGGCGCAGCGCATCCAGCACCCGGGTGTCGAACTCGGGGGCCTCGTCCATGAACAGGACGCCGTGGTGGGCCCGCGATGCCGCCCCCGGGCGCGGGACGCCCGACCCACCGCCGACGACCGAGGCGGGCGAGGCGGTGTGGTGCGGATCGATGAACGGTGGCCGGGTGAGCAGCCCACTGCCCCGGGGCAGGACGCCGGCCAGGGAGTGCACCGCGGTGACCTCCAGGGCGGCCTCGACGTCCAGGTCAGGAAGCAGACCCGGCAGGCGGCAGGCGAGCATGGTCTTGCCCGACCCCGGCGGCCCGACGAGGAACAGGTTGTGTCCACCCGCGGCAGCGATCTCGACTGCCGCCCGGGCGTCGCGCTGGCCGATGACGTCGGACAGGTCGGGCGCCGGCTGCCCCGGCGCGGCCGGCGGCGGTTCGACGTCCGCGATGTCGACGCCGGTGTCGCTCGTCTCACCGCGATAGAAGGCGACCAGCGCCCCGAGCGTGCCGGCGGCGTGGACGGCGACACCGGGCACCAGGGCGGCCTCGCGGGCGTTGGCCGCCGGCACCACCACGTGCTCGATCCCGGCGCGCGCAGCGACGAGCACCGCGGGCAGGACCCCGCGCACCGCCCGCACCTGCCCGTCCAGCCCGAGCTCACCGAGGTGGACGACGCCGGCGGCGCGACGCTCGGGCACGACCTCACCGGCCACGAGGACGGCGATCGCGACCGCCAGGTCGAACCCCGTGCCCGCCTTGGGCAGCGAGGCCGGTGAGAGGTTCACCGTGATCCGCCGGGCCGGGATCGCGACACCGGAGTTGGCGCACGCCGCGCGCACCCGGTCGCGGGCCTCGCCGAGCGAGGTGTCCGGCAGGCCGGTGATCGTGAACGCCGGCAGCCCGTTCGCGACGTCGGCCTCGACGTCCACGACGTGCCCGTCGATCCCCGACAGGGCGATGCACTGGGTGCGACCCAGCGTCATCAGGCCACCGACCGCAGGTGCTCGACCTGGGCCGGGCCGCTGCGGGGCCGGCGCACGGCGATGACGTCGATCCGCACCAGCGGCGGGTGCAGGCCCGACTCGGCCAGCCAGCGAGCGGCCAGGCGCCGCAACCGGGCCACCTTGCGCGGGGTGACCGCCTCGGCCGGCGACCCGAACGACCCCGAGCGGCGGGTCTTGACCTCGCAGACCACCAGGCAGTCGCCGTCGCGGGCGATGATGTCGATCTCGCCGAGCTCGCAGCGCCAGTTGCGGTGCAGCACCACCAGGCCCTGCTCGATCAGGTGCCGCGCCGCGACGTCCTCGCCGTAACGCCCCACCGTGTCCTTCGCCGCCATGACGACCACCTCCGGGTCGTCACGCTGCCCTGACCCGGACGCCGACGACAGCCCGCCGGCGTCATCTGTGGACGGTGGGACGAACGCCGTCCCTGTGGACGAGGGGCCGCTCTGCACGGTGGCGTGACGCTTCGCCAGGCGGCGGTGCGCCATAGGGCACGCCGCGGCTGCCTGACGTGATCACGTCGGCCCGGGGGGCCCGCCTCGGCCGGGGGGTCAGCAGCCGATGAGGCGGGTGGCGAGGTAGGCCTCGACCTGGTCGAGCGCGACGCGCTCCCGGGTCATCGTGTCGCGCGAGCGCACGGTGACGGCCTGGTCGTCGAGGGTGTCGAAGTCGACGGTGAGGCAGAACGGCGTGCCGATCTCGTCCTGGCGGCGGTAGCGCCGGCCAATGGCCCCCGCATCGTCGAACTCGATGTTCCAGCTCCGGCGCAGCACGGCGGCCAGGTCGCGGGCCTTGGGCGAGAGGTCGGGGTGCCGCGACAGCGGCAGCACCGCGGCCTTGACCGGGGCCAGGCGGGGGTCCAGGCGCAGCACGACGCGCTTGTCGACGCCGCCCTTGGCGTTGGGCGCCTCGTCCTCGCTGTAGGCGTCGATGAGGA
>JACMOY010000036.1 GCA_014377795.1 Actinomycetota bacterium
CCGGCGCAGCGGCGCGAGCCGGCCGGTGTGCTCAGCCACGGCCTTGCGGGCCACCACCCAGCCGTCGAGGTCCTGGCCGGCGAAGCGCACCCTTACCCGGGCGCCGGGCACGGCGGCGACGCTCATCGGCTCGGGCACGGTGTACTCGAACGGGCGGTCCAGGTGCGGCAGCGCGACGTCGACCAGCACCTCGGCGCCCGGGTCGACGTCAGCCGGGCCCGGTGGGGGCTTCGGCGTCCGACGCCGGCCTGCGGCGCGCACGGCCGTCGGCCCGAGCTGCCCGTCCGGTGCGTCAGTCACTACTCAGTCCTACCCCCCGCCACCGACAGCCCGCCCCCACGGCACGTGCCTCACTCAGTGTCGCTGGGCCTGCGGGCGTGGCGTCAGTTAGTGACGCAAGTGCGGGTGGATGGGTCAGGCGCCGAGGGCGGAGCGCAGGGCGTCGACCCGGTCGGTGCGCTCCCAGGTGAAGCCGCCGTCGTCGTCGGTGCGCCCGAAGTGGCCGTACGCCGCGGTGCGGGCGTAGATCGGCCGCAGCAGGTCCAGGTCGCGGATGATGGCGGCCGGCCGCAGGTCGAACACCTCGCGGATGGCGCCGGCGGTGCGGCCGGCGTCAACCGTCTCGGTGCCGAACGTCTCGACGTACAGGCCGACCGGCTGCGCCTTGCCGATCGCGTACGCGACCTGCACCTCGCACCGGGTGGCGAGCTTCGCCGCGACGACGTTCTTGGCCACCCAGCGCATCGCGTACGCGGCTGACCGGTCGACCTTGGACGGGTCCTTGCCGCTGAACGCGCCACCACCGTGGCGGGCCATGCCGCCGTAGGTGTCGACGATGATCTTGCGGCCGGTCAGACCCGCGTCGCCCATCGGGCCGCCGATCTCGAAGCGGCCGGTGGGGTTGACGAGCAGGCGCATGCCGCGGGTGTCGAGGTCGAGCCCGACGCCCTCGAGCACGGGTTTGACGACGTGGGTGGCGATGTCCGGCTGCAGCATCCCCTCGAGCGAGACGTCGGCCGCGTGCTGGCTCGAGAGCACCACCGTGTCGAGCGAGACGGGACGGTCACCGTCGTACCCGATCGTCACCTGGGTCTTGCCGTCCGGGCGCAGGTAGGGCAGCTCGCCGTCCTTGCGGACTGCGGTGAGCTGCTCGGCCAGCCGGTGCGCCAGCCACACGGGCAGCGGCATCAGCTCGGCGGTGTCCTCGCACGCGTAGCCGAACATCAGGCCCTGGTCGCCGGCACCCTGGGCGTCCAGCGGGTCCTGCGCGGACTCGGTGCGGTGCTCGTACGCGTCGTCGACGCCCTGGGCGATGTCGGGCGACTGCGCGCCGATCGACACCTCGACGCCGCAGGAGTTGCCGTCGAAGCCCTTGGTCGAGGAGTCGTAGCCGATCCGCAGCACGGTGTCGCGCACGATGCGCGGGATGTCGACGTAGGACTCGGTGGTGACCTCGCCGGCGACGTGCACCAGGCCGGTCGTGACCATGGTCTCGACGGCCACCCGGCTGCGGGGGTCCTCGGCGAGCATCGCGTCCAGGATCGAGTCGCTGATCTGGTCGCAGATCTTGTCGGGGTGGCCCTCGGTGACGGACTCGGACGTGAACAGGCGCAAGGACACTGGCTTCTCCTCGGGTGCAGCGGCTGCTGGCTGGGGTCGGTCCCGTCGCCGGGGCCAGCCACGATTCTATCGGGTGCTGAGGCGCAAACGGGTCAGTGCGGAGCCCCACACGGCGTCGGCCACCTGCTCCTTGGGGGCCTCGGTGAGGACCTGCTCGGTGCCGTCGCTGCCCAGCAGGACGACGGACGACGTGTCCGCGCCGAACGTCTTGCCCGGGCCGACCTCGTTGACGACGAGCAGGTCGCACCCCTTGCGGGTGAGCTTGGCCCGGCCGTGCGCGAGCACGTCGCCGTCGGCGTCGCCGGTCTCGGCGGCGAACCCCACCACGACCTGCCCCGGGCGCCGGCCTTGGACCAGCTCGACGAGGACGTCGGGGTTGCGCACGAGGGCGACCGTGGGCGCGGCCCCGTCGCCCTTCTTGATCTTGTGACCTGCCACGTCGGCGGGCCGGAAGTCCGCGACGGCCGCGGCCATCACCACGACGTCGGCGGCTGCTGCCTCGCGCAGCACCGCGTCACGCAGCTCGAGCGCAGACTCGACCCGCACCACGCGCACCCCAGCCGGATCGGGCAGCGATGCGGTGGACACCAGCACGACCACTGCGCCCCGCGCCGCGGCCGTCGCAGCCAGCGCGTAGCCCTGTTTTCCCGAGGAGCGGTTGCCGAGGTAGCGCACCGGGTCGAGAGCCTCGCGCGTGCCACCGGCGCTGACCACGACGGTGCGCCCCACCAGGTCGGGGCCGGCCGCGCCCCGCGCCAGCACCCGCCGGCAGACGGCGAAGACGGCCTCGGGCTCGGGCAGCCGCCCCGGGCCGGTGTCGCGGCCCGTCAACCGACCGGACGCCGGATCCAGGACGACGACCCCGCGCCCGCGCAGCGTGGCGACGTTGGCGACGGTGGCGGGGTGCTCCCACATCTCGGTGTGCATCGCCGGGGCCATCACGACCGGGCAGCGCGCGGTGAGCAGGGTGCTGGTGAGCAGGTCGTCGGCCTGGCCGTGCGCGGGGCGCGCGAGCAGGTCGGCGGTGGCCGGCGCGACCACGACCAGGTCGGCCTCGCGGCCCAGGCGCACGTGAGGCACCTCGTGGGCGTCGTCCCAGACCTCGGTGTGCACCGGGTGGCCGGACAGCGCGGCCCAGGTGGGGGCGCCGACGAACTGCAGCGCCGAGCGGGTCGGGACGACGCGGACGTCGTGACCGCTCTCGGTGAGCAGCCGCAGCAGCGACACGACCTTGTAGGCGGCGATGCCGCCACCGACGCCGAGGACGACCCGCAGCGGGTGCGCCGACGGGCCGCCGTCCGGCTGGTGGGTCAGGTCAGCCCTCGGTCGGCTCGGAGGTGAGCAGGCCCTCGTTGATCTCGCGCAGGGCGATCGACAGCGGCTTCTCGTGCACGTGGGTCTCGACCAGCGGGCCGACGTACTCGAGCAGGCCCTCGCCCAGCTGGGAGTAGTACGCGTTGATCTGCCGCGCGCGCTTGGCGCCGTAGATCACCAGGGCGTACTTGGAGTCGGCGACCTTGAGCAGGTCGTCGATCGGCGGGTTGGTGATGCCCTCGGGGACAGCTGCCGTGCGGGACAAGATGAGTCTCGATTCGTCGTCGTGCGTACCAGGATCCTGGCGTCATCATCGCAGACGAGCGCGTCAGGCGACGACTCCCATGCGGTCGACCAGCTCGGCGCAGGCGCGCTGCACGTCGTCGTTGACGATGGTGACGTCGAACTCGGGCTCGGCCGCCAGCTCGTCGCGGGCGGTGGTCAGGCGCCGCCCGCGCTCTTCCGCGGTCTCGGTGCCCCGGCCGACGAGCCGGCGCACCAGCTCGTCCCAGCTCGGCGGGGCCAGGAAGACGAACAGCGCGCCGGGCATGGTCCGCCGCACCTGCCGGGCCCCCTGCAGGTCGATCTCGAGCAGCGCCGCTCTGCCGCCCGCCAGCGCCTCCTCGACCGGACGCCGCGGGGTGCCGTACCGCGCCCGGCCGTGGACCAGCGCCCACTCGAGCAGCTCGTCGGCGGCCACCATCTGGTCGAACCGCGCGTCGTCGACGAAGTGGTAGTGCACGCCGTCGACCTCGCCCGGCCGGGCCGCGCGGGTGGTGGCCGACACCGACAGCCACACGTCCGGGTGGTGCTCACGCACGCACGTCGAGACCGTTCCCTTGCCGACCGCCGTCGGGCCGGCCAGCACCGTGAGGCGCCTCGGGGGCCTGCTCACGACCCGGTCGGGAAGCGGGCGACCAGAGCGGCGATCTGCTTCGCGCCAAGGCCGCGCACCCGTCGGCTCTCGCTGATCGCCAGCTCGTCCATGATCTGGCGGGCCCGCACCTTGCCGACACCGGGCATCGCCTCGAGCAGCGCCGACACCTTCATCTTGCCGATGACGTCGTTGGTCTGACCGTCCTGGACGACCTCGGCCAGCGAGCCCTGCGCGTACTTGAGCCGGTTCTTCACCGCAGCCCGCTCGCGGCGCGCCGCGGCGGCCTTCTCGAGAGCAGCCGATCGCTGCTCGGGGGTCAGCACGGGCAAGGGCATTGTCAGAACCTAGCGAGTCCCGCGTCGTCCGGGCAACGGCGCCAGCCGCCTTCGCCCCGGGCGCGCTCAGCCCAGCGCGGCGACCACGGCGTCGACCGAACGTCGGGCCGCACCCAGCAGCGCGGCCGCCGTGGGTCCGGCGCCCAGCACCTCGCGGCTGGACGACGGGAGCACGTTGGCCCGGGCGGCACCGAAGACGCGCGCGAGGTCGGCCGGACCGGCGCCCTGGGCACCGACGCCGGGCGCCAGCAGCGGCGCCTTGGCCGCGGCGAGGTCGATGCCGAGGTCACTCACGGCCATGCCGACGGTCGCGCCGACGACGAGCCCCACCCGACCCAGGTCCGCGGACGCCGCGTTGTCGGCAGCGGCCGCCTCGACCACGGCACGGGCCACCGACCGGCCCTCGAGCGCGGCGTGCTGCACCTGCGCGCCCTCGGGGTTGGAGGTCAGCGCGAGGACGAACACGCCACCGCCGTGCTGCTGCGCCAGGTCCAGGGCCGGCCGCAGCGCCTCGTACCCCAGGAAGGCGCTGGCCGTCATGGCGTCGGCGCGCAGTGGGCTGGCGGGGTCGAGGTAGGCCTGGGCGTAGGCGGTCATCGTCGATCCGATGTCGCCCCGCTTGACGTCGACCAGCGTGATGGCGCCTGCCAGGCGCGCGTCCGCCAGCACCCGCTCGAGCACCGCCACCCCGCGCGACCCGTGCCGCTCGAAGAACGCCGACTGCGGCTTCAGGACGGCGACCTCGCCGGCCAGCGCCTCGACGCACGTCATGGCGAACCGCTCCAGCCCGGCGACGTCGTCCGCCAGACCCCACGCCTGCAGCAGCGCCGGATGCGGGTCGATGCCGACGCACAGTGGGCCTCGGCTCTGCATCGCCGACCGCAGCCGCGGTCCAAAGTCGTTGTCGCTCATGGGCTCTCCTGGTCAGGGGGCGTCGGCGAGCACGCGGTGTGCGTGCCCGACGGCGTCGGTGAAGCGGGTGAACCCGCGGGCGTCCAGCTCACCTGCCAGCTCGTCGCGCACCCGCATCGGGGCGTTCGGGTCGTTGAACGCCACCGTGCCCACCTGGACGGCGCTGGCGCCGGCGAGGACGAGCTCGAGGGCGTCGCGCCCGGTGCGCACCCCCCCTGCACCGACGATGGGTCGGTGCGGCAGGATGCCGGCGCGCATCGCGGCGTGCACCTGCCAGATGCAGCGCACCGCAACGGGTCTGATCGCGGGGCCGGACAGCCCACCGGTGAGGCCGGCGAGCTGCGGACGCATCCGGTCGAGGTCGATCACCATGCCGAGCAGCGTGTTGATCATCGTCAGGCCGTCGGCGCCGGCGGCCACGCACGCGGCCGCGATCTCGACGATGTCCGTGACGTCCGGCGACAGCTTGGCCAGCAGCGGCAGGTGCGGGGGCAGCACGGCCCGCACGGCCGACACGACGGCCGACGCCGACCGTGGGTCGCAGGCGAAGACCAGCCCGCGGTTGGCGACGTTGGGGCACGAGATGTTGACCTCGACGGCGGTGACCCCCGGCTCGTCGGCGAGGCGGGTCGCCAGCTCGACGAACTCGTCGACGTCGCCGCCGGCGATCGAGACCACCGAGCGCGCCCCGACCGACCGCAGCCAGGCGAGGTCGTGCTCGATGAAGTCGTCGATCCCCGGGCCCTGCAGGCCGATCGAGTTCAGCATGCCGCTCGGGGTCTCGGCCATCCGCGGGGTCGGGCGCCCGGACCGCGCGCCGCGCATCACCGACTTGGTGACGATCGCCCCGAGGTCGGCGACGTCGAAGAACTGGTGCAGCTCGCGGCCGGCGGCGGCGCAGCCGGACGCCGTCATCAGCGGGTTGGGCAGCGTGACACCGGCGATGTCGGTGCGCAGGTCGACGCTCACCTGCCCACCCCCGTCGTCGGGGTAGGAGCACCCACGGCGTCATCGGGCACCCGCCCGACCCCGTCCTGCCAGGAGTCCCAGCGCACCCGGTCACCCCGGAACACCGGTCCCTCGACGCACGACCGCACCATCCGGGTGACGCCGTCCTCGCCGACGACGGGCATCACGCAGGTCATGCAGATGCCGATGCCGCAGGCCATCGACTCCTCGACGGCCACCTGGGCGACGGCACCGTGCGCGGTGGCGACGTCGGTCACCGCGCGCAGCATCGCCATCGGGCCGCAGGCGTAGACGACGCCGGTGCCGCCGCGGGTCAGCACCTCGGGCAGGACGTCGGTCACCCGGCCGGCCGTGCCGAGCGACCCGTCGTCGGTGGTGACCGTCGCCGACTCGGCCACCGCCTGGGCCTGGTCGACACCGAAGAGGCGGCCCGCGGTGGCCGCGCCGAGGACGATGTCGACCCGACATCCCCTCTCGCGCAGCACGTCGGCCAGCCAGAACAGCGGGGCACTGCCGTAGCCACCACCGACGAGGGTGCAGCTGGTCGGCTCGTCGGGCAGCGGGAACGGACGACCCACCGGGCCGACGACGTCGACCACGTCGCCCGGCCGCCGGGTGGTGAGCCAGTGCGTGCCCGGCCCGGCGTCGGCGACGATGATCTGGACGGTGTCGTCCGCCCCGAGACGGTGGATCGAGAACGACCGGCGCAGCAGCATCGACGAGGGGTCGTCGCCCACCGCAAGGGCCACGAAGTGCCCGGGCCGGGCGCCCTGCGCGATGCCGGAGGCGGCGAGCGTGAGGTGCCGGTAACCCCCGACGGGGTGGTTCGCCAGCACGGTCCCCCGCACCTGCACGGGCCGAGCCGCCGCGGGTGCCCCGCTCATCGCAGGCCCGCCATGTGCTCGCCGTGCTCCTGCAGCGAGCGGACCGTGATCGGCCCGGTGCGCGCGGACTCGATGCCCTGCACCGCGGCCGCCAGCTGCTGCACGGTGGTGATGATCGGCCGGTCCATGCTGGTGGTGGCCGCGCGGATCTCGTACCCGTCGGCGCGCGCGTCGCGTCCGGACGGCGTGTTGACGACCATGTCCACCTCGCCGTCCAGGATGCGCTGCACGATGGTGGGTTCACCGTCCCCACCCGGCCCGCTGCTGTACTTGCGGACGACGGTGCTGCCGACCCCGTTGCGCCGCAGCACCTCGGCTGTGCCCGCGGTGGCCAGCACCGTGAACCCCAGGTCGACGAGCCGCTTGACGGGGAAGATCATCGCCCGCTTGTCGCGGTTGGCAACCGACACGAACACGGTGCCCCCGTCGGGCAGCCCGCCGTACGCCGCCGCCTGGCTCTTGGCGAACGCCCGGCCGAAGTCGTCGTCGATGCCCATCACCTCGCCGGTCGAGCGCATCTCGGGCCCCAGCAGGCTGTCGACGACGAGTCCCTCGCGGGTGACGAAGCGCTTGAACGGCAGCACGGCCTCCTTCACCGAGACCGGTGAGCCGGGCGGCAGGTGGGTGCCGTCCTGCTCGGGCAG
>JACMOY010000312.1 GCA_014377795.1 Actinomycetota bacterium
GCGGGTGGCGCCCGCCGCCGCGCGCGCCTCGCGCACCGACGCCCGGGCCTGCCGCCCGCCGACAACCGGGCCGACGCCGGCAGGCAGACCGCCGGCGAACCTGGCCAGCACGGCGCGCACGTCGACGTCGTGCCCGGCCACGGCCTCGACCAGCCCCTCGTGCACCCGGACCAGCCCGCCCGGCAGCGCGAGCGCAAGGTCCGCCGCGACCTCGGCGGCGTCCTGGCCGGCCGCGGCCACCGCCAGCCCCTGCACCTGGTCGGGCAGGCCCGCGACGCGCAGCAACGAGGACGCGCGGTCGCCGTCCGCTCCGGCCAGGAGCAGCCGGCCCACCAGCTCGGCCCGCTCGCGCCGGCGGTCGGCGCCCATCAGGTGACGTCGCTCGAGGTCGAGTGAGAGCAGCGAGACCATCCCCTGCAGCACCAGCCGGTCGGCGCCCGCGCCGGACCCGCCGACCGCGAGCAGCCCGCGGACCCGGCGGGTGCCCAGCGGGTGCAGCCGCGCCTCGTGGGCACCGACGGTGACCGATGCCGCGGCACGCAGCCCGTGCCCGGCCACCTGCTCGAGGCCCTCGCGGGCGGCAGCGACCAGCGGGCCGGCTCCTGCGCCGGCCGAGGCGAGCAGCCGCCCGACCGGGTCGACCACGACGGCGGGCGCACCGCTGGCGCGCCACCAGGCCGTCAGCAACCCCTCCAGCCCGCCGACGCCCGCGGCCGCAGCAGTCAGCGCTCGGTGCGCCGCCACCGCGCGTTCCAGCTCGTCGCGCTCGGCCGCGGCCCGGGCGGCGAAGACGGCCTTGGTGACGGCGATGAACGGGACGTCGTCCGGCACGGCCAGCAGCGGCAGCCCGGCCACCCGAGCAGCCTCGACCATCGCCGGCGGGGCCTGCTGGAAGGGCAGCGAGGCACCCAGCCCGACGGCGAGCGCCGCCACCCCGCTCGAGGCCGTCTGCTCGACCCAGGCCCGCTGCGCCGCCTCGTCGAGGAGCAGGAGCCCGATCGTCATCAGCAGCTCACCGCCCTGCAGCCACGGCCCGGGGCTGGTCAGCTCGGTGACGTGCGCGGCCTCGACCACCCGGTCGTGGCCGATCCCCCCGGTGGCGTCCACCAGGTGCAGCGCCCGGTCGGCCAGCAACAGTCCGACGGTCAGGGTGGACATCATGTCCACAGTGTCAGGGCGACTAGGCCAACATGTCCATGTCGCACGGCGGCCCCGCGGCCCTAGCCTCCGGTCACCGCTCGTCGCCCCGGAGGTGCGCATGACCCACGGCCCCACCCCGCTGATCAGCCAGGACGAGGCGCTCGCCTGCCTCGACCGGCTGGTCGACGCCTTCTCCCGCACCGACACCGACTCCTACTTCGGGGTCCTCGACCCCCGAGCCACGTTCGTGTTCGCCGGTGAGCCCGAGCCACTGGTCGGCCGCGACGCCTACCGCGCGCTGTGGGACGGCTGGGTCGCGTCCGGGTGGCGGGTGATCGGCTGCGACAGCACCGAGCGGCGGGTGATGCTGGCCGGGCCGGTCGCCGTCCTCACCCACCGCGTCCGGACCTTCACCACCGGCCCGGACGGCGAGCAGCGGCTGGACGAGCGCGAGAGCGTCGTCGTCGCGCGCGGCGACGACGGCGTCGTCCGCGTGCTGCACGAGCACCTGTCCCCCACCACCGCCGAGGAGTCCAGCGATGACGTCTGAGCAGACGGTGCACGCCGCACCCACCGCAGCCCCCTCGATCGTCGAGGTCGAGGCGTTCGGCGTCGAGCAGATCCCGGACGCCGACCGCAGCGCCCGCCCGATCGACCTGTTCCGCGTCTGCTTCGGCGGCGCGAACACCTTCGCCACCTCGGTGCTCGGCGCGTTCCCGATCCTGTTCGGGCTCTCGTTCTGGCAGGGCGCTGCGGCCACCCTGCTCGGGCTGGTGGTCGGCGCGCTCGTCCTGGCCCCGATGGCGGTCTTCGGCACGGTCAACGGCACGAACAACGCGGTCAGCTCGGGGGCGCACCTCGGGGTGCGCGGGCGGGTCGTCGGCTCGTTCCTGTCGCTGCTGACGGCCGTCGCGTTCTTCAGCATCTCGGTGTGGAGCTCGGGCGACGCCCTGGTGGGCGGCGCCCACCGGTTGGTCGGACTGCCCGAGAACACCGCGACCCACGCCGTCGCGTACGGGGTGTTCGCGGTGCTGGTGCTCGTGGTGTGCGTCTACGGCTTCCGCTTCATGCTGTTCGTCAACAAGATCGCCGTGGCCGCGGCGACCGTCCTGTTCGCCCTGGGGGTGTTCGCCTTCGCCGGTGACTTCGACGCCTCGTACCCGGGGATCTACGGGCCGGGTGCAGACGCGGCGACGGCGGCGCTGTTCTGGCCCTCGTTCATCGGCGCGGCGCTGATCGTGCTGTCGAACCCGGTGTCGTTCGGCGCGTTCCTCGGTGACTGGGCCCGCTACATCCCAGCCGAAACACCGCGCCGCAAGGTGATGGGAGCGGCGTTCCTGGCTCAGATCGCCACCGTCGTGCCATTCGGGTTCGGCCTGGTGACCGCGTCGATCATCGCCGCCAAGGCGCCGACGTACCTCGACCCGGCCGCACCGAACTACGTCGGCGGCCTGCTCGCGGTGTCGCCCGGCTGGTACTTCCTGCCGCTGTGCCTGATCGCCCTGATCGGCGGGATGTCGACGGGGACGACGTCGTTGTACGGCACCGGCCTGGACTTCTCCAGCGTCTTCCCGACGTTCAGCCGCGTGCAGGCCACCCTGTTCATCGGCGCCCTCTCGGTCGCGTTCATCTTCATCGGCCGCTTCGCGCTCAACCTGGTGCAGAGCATCTCGACGTTCGCCGTGCTGATCATCACCTGCACCGCGCCGTGGATGGTCGTGATGATGATCGGCTTCGTGACCCGCCGCGGCTGGTACGACCCCGATGCGCTGCAGGTGTTCAACCGCGGCCAGAAGGGCGGTCGCTACTGGTTCACGACGGGCTGGAACTGGCGTGGCATGTCTGCGTGGCTGCTCAGCGCCGCCCTCGGCCTGGCGTTCACCAACATCCCCGGGCAGTTCGTCGGACCGCTCGGTGGGCTGGCCGGAGGCGTCGACATCAGCCTGCCGCTCTCGCTCGGGCTCGCGGCGGTGCTGTACCTCGCGCTGCTCACCGCGTTCCCCGAGCCGCGGGCGGTGCACGGCCCGCGCGGTGCGTGGCTGGTGCCGACCGCCGACGTCCCGGTAGCGGCCGTGGTGGGCGAGAGCCGGCGCTGATGGGTTCGCCCGTGCTGCACGACCTTTCGCACCCACTGCGGACGGGGATGCCGGTCTACCCCGGCGACCCGGCCGTGGCGGTCGGCCCGGCGCTGACCGTCGACGCGGACGGCGTGAACGTGCTGGGTCTGCACCTGGGCTCGCAGTCCGGCACCCACGTCGACGCCCCGTTCCACGTGGACGACGCGCTACCCGACCTGGACGCGCTGCCACTCGAGCGGTTCGTGGGGCCCGCCGTCCTTCTCGACGTGCGGGAAGCAGCGCCGCGCGCCGAGCTCGGGGCTCGCGTCCTGGACCGGGTGGCTGACCGGCTGCGGCCCGGCGTCGTCCTGCTCGTCGTCACCGGGTGGTCACGGCACTGGGGCACGGACGAGTACCTCGCGCACCCCTGGCTCTCACCCGGGCTGTCGCGGCGGATCGTCGACCTGGGCGTGCGGACGCTCGGCATCGACGCGCTGAGCGTCGACGTCACCCCGGACGGCGGGGCCACCGCACTGCCCAGCCACCAGGTGCTGTGCGGCGCGCACGTCGTCATCGCCGAGAACCTGACCGGCCTCGCGGCGCTGGTCGACGCCCAGCGCGACGGGTCGATGATCGACGTCAGCCTGCTGCCGCTGCGGATCGAGCGCGGCGACGGCGCGCCGGTGCGGGCCGTGGCCACGGTGCGGTCAGCAGAACGCGATCACGAGGAGCAGCCATGAGCACCCCCATCGGTCCTGTCGACGCGACCCAGGTGCCGCGGTTCGCCGGGCCGGCCACCTTCGCCCGACTTCCTCGTCTCGACGAGGTGACCAGCCCGGACGTCGCCGTGGTCGGCGTTCCGTTCGACACCGGTGTCAGCTACCGGCCGGGGGCACGGTTCGGGCCGGCGCACGTGCGGGCGTCATCCAAGCTGCTGCGGCCCTACCACCCGGGCCTGGACGTCTCGCCTTTCGCGGTGCAGCAGGTCGCCGACGCCGGCGACGTCGCGGTCAACCCGTTCGACATCGAGGAGGCCATCGGCACCCTCGAGCAGGCTGCGCACGGCTTCGCCGCGGACGACGTACGCCTGCTGACCATCGGCGGCGACCCCACGATCGCGTTGCCGCTGCTGCGAGCCGCAGCCCGGCGTCACGGCCCGATCGGCGTGCTGCACCTGGATGCCCACCTGGACACCTGGGACACCTACTTCGGTGCGGCGTACACGCACGGGACGCCATTCCGCCGCGCCGGTGAGGAGGGCCTGCTCGACCCCGAACGCTGCCTGCACATGGGGATCCGCGGGCCCCTGTACGCGCCGTCGGACCTTCGCGACGACCGCGCGATCGGGTTCCAGGTGGTCACCGCCGACAACTACCAGGACACCACGATGGCTGCGATCGTCGAGCGGATGCGGGCCCGTCTGGGCGCCGGCCCGGTCTACGTGTCGGTCGACATCGACGTGCTCGACCCCGCCCACGCCCCGGGCACC
>JACMOY010000037.1 GCA_014377795.1 Actinomycetota bacterium
GCTCGGGGTCGTCCTCGGCAGCGCTCGCCAAGGCCGCGGCCGCCGAGGTGACACCGAGCAGACCGAGGATCTCGGCGCTGACCGCCCGCGACGTGGTCGTGTCCGAGCGCAGCCCACGCATCAGCTCGGGAGCCGCACCGGGACCCAAGCGCGCCAGGCTGCGGGCCGCGATCCGCAGCGGGACCGCCCGCGGACCGCTCGCCGCCGCCAGCAGGGCCCGCGCGGACAACGGGTCACCGATCTCACCCAGCGCCCGTGCGGCCACGATGCGCACCTCGGGGTCGTGGTCGTGCAGCGCGAGACGCTCCAGGTCCAGGCGCGGTGCGTGCTCACCGAGCAGGCCGAGCAGCTCGGCCGCACGCGCCCGGCCGACCGCGCCGGGACGCTTCAGCCGGCGGTCCAGCCGGGTGATCGTCCCGCGCTCGTCCAGAAGGTTGACCAGCACCGCGCGCGAGTCGCCGCGCAGCTTGCGGACCATCGAGATGATGTGCGGCTCCAACGCCGACCAGGCTCGCGCGTCGGCACCCAGGATCTGCGCCGTGGCCGCGGCGTCGACCCGCTCGTCCAGAACCAGGGCGATCAGCAGCGGCCGGAACGGCTCGACCAGCGCCAGATCACGGCGCTGCGCGTGCTGACGTAGGCCGCGCTGCAGGACGATGGTCGCGGCCAGCGCCAGGCCGAGGGCGACCAGCGCCAGCCCGGCGAGCAGGAACGCGGTGTAGGCGGTGTAAGCGGTGTAGGCGGTCACGACGCACGGCGGCCCAGCACTGCCTGGACGCGACTGAGCAGCTCGCGCGGGCTGAAGGGCTTGACGACGTAGTCGTCGGCGCCGAGGGCGAAACCCGCGGCCACGTCCTGCTCCTGCGCCTTGGCCGTCAGCAGGATGACGCGGGTGCCCCCCACCTCGGGGTGCGCTCGCACCGCGCGCAGCACGTCGGTGCCGCTGAGACCGGGCATCATCACGTCGAGCACGGCCACGTCCGGCCGCTGGGCGATCACCTGGGCGAGCGCGTCGGTGCCGTCGCTGGCCGTGACCACGTCGTAGCCCGCGGCCTGCAGCTTGAAGCTGACCAGCTCGCGGATGTCGCGGTCGTCGTCCGCCACGAGCACCGAGGTCACGTCCCACTCCCACCGCGTACGCCGCCTGGTGCGGCTGTGCCCTCATGTGGTCGGCAGCGTCGCCGCCGTACTTGAGGCGGTGGCCCGGCGCGCGGGCGGGCGGTCACCAGGGATGGGAAGCGGATGGGGCACCCGACCAGTGGTCGGGTGCCCCGTTCGTCGGTGTCTGCAGCGGGTGCCGCGGACGCCGGTCGCTCAGTCCTCGTCGCGCTTGCCGGGCACGGGGGTGGTCTTCTGCACCTGCATGAGGAACTCGGCGTTGCTCTTGGTCGACTTCATCTTGTCGAGCAGGAGCTCCAGCGCCTGCTGGGAGTCCAGCGCGGTGAGCACCCGCCGCAGCTTCCAGGCGACCTGCAGCTCCTCGCGGCCGAGCAGGATCTCTTCGCGCCGCGTGCCCGAGGGGTTGACGTCGACGGCAGGGAAGATGCGCTTCTCGGACAGCCGACGGTCCAGGCGCAGCTCCATGTTGCCGGTGCCCTTGAACTCCTCGAAGATCACCTCGTCCATCTTCGACCCGGTGTCGACCAGGGCCGTCGCCAGGATCGTCAGCGACCCGCCGTTCTCGATGTTGCGCGCCGCGCCGAAGAACCGCTTCGGCGGGTACAGCGCGCTGGAGTCGACCCCACCGGACATGATCCGGCCGCTGGCCGGTGCCGCGAGGTTGTACGCCCGACCCAACCGGGTGATCGAGTCGAGCAGCACGACGACGTCGTGGCCCATCTCGACCAGCCGCTTGGCCCGCTCGATCGCCAGCTCGGCGACGGTGGTGTGGTCGTCGGCGGGGCGGTCGAAGGTCGAGGCGATGACCTCACCCTTCACCGCGCGCTGCATGTCGGTGACCTCCTCGGGTCGCTCGTCGACGAGCACGACCATGAGGTGGACCTCGGGGTTGTTGATTGAGATCGCGTTGGCGATCGCCTGCAGGATCAGGGTCTTGCCCGCCTTGGCCGGGCTGACGATCAACCCGCGCTGGCCCTTGCCGATCGGGGTGATCAGGTCGATGATCCGCGTTGTCAGGATGCCCGGCTCGGTCTCGAGCCGCAGCCGCTCCTGGGGGTAGAGCGGCGTGAGCTTGCCGAACTCGACCCGCGAACGCGACTGCTCCGGGGTCATGCCGTTGATCGTGTCCAGGCGCACCAGGGCGTTGAACTTGCTGCGCATGCCCTGGCCCTGGGGCAGCTGCTCGCCCTCTCGGGGCTGGCGGACTGCACCGGTGACGGCGTCGCCCTTGCGCAGGCCGTTCTTCTTCACCTGGCTGAGCGAGACGTAGATGTCGCCCGGGCCGGGCAGGTAGCCCGAGGTCCGCACGAACGCGTAGCTGTCCAGGACGTCGACGATGCCCGCGACCGGTAGCAGGACGTCGTCGTCCGACACCTCGACCGGATCGTCGCCACCCTGGGCCAGGGGCAGGTCGCTACCCCGGCCCCGGCGCTTGCGGTCGCGGTAGCGGCCACGACGACGACGGCCGGTGCCGTCGTCCTCGTCGTCCGGGTACCGGTTGGTGTCGGGCCGGTTCGTGTTGTCGGGCCGGTTCGTGCTGTCGGGCCGGTTCGTGCTGTCGGGCCGGTTCGTGGCGTTCTCGCCGCGGTTGTCGGGGCGGCTGTCGCCGCGGTTGTCGGGGCGGCTGTCGCCACGGTTGTCCGGACGGCTGTCGCCACGGTTGTCCGGGCCGCTGTCGCCACGGTTGTCCGGACGGCTGCCGCGGTTGTCGGTGCGCTGGCGGTCCCCGCGGGCGGGGCGCTCACGCGGCGCACGCTCGCCGTTCGGCTGCTCGCCCGACTGCCCGTTCTCACGCGCGTCCGGACGACTGTCGGTGGTCGCAGACGGCGCGGCGGCGGCCGGCTCCGTCGCGACAGCAGGCGGCGGCGTGGTCACCACAGTGGCGCTCGCGCGGTCGAACCCCGCGAGGACGGCGACCTCGGCCGCGACATCCTGCGCCCGGGAGGCGCGAGCCGGGGCGGCGGTGCCCCCCGAGCTGGTGCGGGCGGCGGTGCCCCCCGAGCTGGCGTGGGCGGCGGTGCCGCCCGAGCGGCGGGTGCCGATGGCGGCGACCAGGTCGCTCTTGCGCATCTTGCCCGTGCCGCTGATCCCGAGCTCGGCCGCGATGGCCTGCAGCTCGGGCAGTCGCTTGGTGCTCAGCCCGGAGGCCGAGCGGGTCGAGCCGTTCGCGTCGGCGGCTGCCGGCGCGGTGACTCGATCGGTGGTGTCTGTCACGAAGGATCCTTTCCCCTCGTCGCGCCGCGGCAACAATGGCCGGGGCGGGGTCGACGCCTGGCACGACGTGCCGAGGCGTGGGCTGCCACGCTGGTGGGGAGGGCTCGACCGCGGTCGTCGGACGACTGCAGGTGGTCGGGCTGGCCCCCGCCCGGGTCGTGATGCCCCCGGGCCGAATGTGGCGGTGCGTGCGCGGGTGCTGGGTATCTGGATCACCCTGCTGAACCTGCGTGCTCGCTGAGACTAACACCATCGACCGCGCCCGTGTTCCGTGCCCGGTCAGCGTGTCGGCGGTCCGCTCGACGAGGTCGAGGGCGAGAGCACGGTCACCCGGGCGGGCTCTCGACGCACGCC
>JACMOY010000313.1 GCA_014377795.1 Actinomycetota bacterium
GCCGGCGGCCTTCTGCTCCGCGCGGGCCTGCTCGAAGCCGGCGAGGGCACCGCGGCGCTCCTCGTCGGCGGCCAGGACGTGGTCGACCAGGTCGGGGTCCTCGCCGCGGGCGCGCTGGCTGGCCCGCACGGCATCGGGGTCGTCGCGCACCACACGCAGGTCGATCACCCGCTGAGGGTATCGAGACGGCGCGAGCGGCGCCGCGACGCTACCTTTGGCCCTCCCCGATCCCGAGGACGTCCGCGTGAGCGACCCCACCACGACCCGCCGAGCGGCAGTCATCGTCAACCCGACCAAGTTCACCGACGTGGACGCCGTCCGCGCGCAGGTGACGGCGGGTTGCGCCACCGCCGGCTGGGCCGAGCCACTGTGGATCGAGACCACCGCCGAGGACCCGGGCGAGGGCCAGGCCCGTCAGGCCCTGGAGCAGGGCGTCGACCTGGTCTGCCCCCTCGGCGGCGACGGCACGGTCCGCTCCGTCGCGCAGGCGCTGGTGCACACCGGCACACCGATCGGCCTGCTGCCCGGGGGCACCGGCAACCTGCTGGCCCGCAACCTCGAGCTGCCCGTCGACGACCTCGACACCGCGCTCGCCGTCGCCCTGTCGGGCACCGACCGCCCGATCGACGTCGGGCAGGTGCGCTTCGACCTCACCGGCGAGGACGACGGCACCGAGCAGGTGTTCCTCGTCATGGCCGGTTTCGGCTTCGACGCCGCGATGATGGCCGACGCCCCCGAGAAGCTGAAGTCCAAGGTCGGCTGGCTGGCCTACGCCGTCAGCGGCGTCAAGAACCTGTCCGGGCCGCGGGTCAAGGTGCGGATCAAGGCGGACGACGCGCCGTCGTACACGCGTCGCGTCCGGACCGTGCTGGTCGGCAACTGCGGCAAGCTCACCGGCGGCTTGGTGCTGCTGCCCGAGGCCGTGCTGGACGACGGTTGGCTCGACACGGTGACGCTGTCGCCGACCGGCGTGGTCGGGTGGGCGACCGTGGCCGCGCGCCTGGTCCGCAGGGCCGGTCACTCGAGCATCGACCACCTGCGCTGCCGAACGCTGAGGGTCGCCTCCGAGAGCCCGCAGGAGGGGCAGCTGGACGGCGACACCGTCGGTCAGGTGCGGGGCATGCGGGCCCGGGTCGACCCGGGCGCGCTGCTGGTGCGGGTGCCGGCGGCGGTCGGTGGCTGAGATCGTCACCGCCACCGATGAGGCGGTGCGCGCCGTCCGGCCGCGGCTGGTCGGTGGGGTGCTGGCGATGGTCGCGAGCGCGGTGCCGGTCGTCGTCCTGGCGCTGCTCGTGCGCAACGCGTCCGGCCCGGTGGCCCGGTTCGACCAGCGCGCCGACGTCCGGACGACGGGCATTGCGCTGGCTCACCCCGCCGTGCGCCGCGCCGCCGAGGTCGGCGCCCTCGCGCTGCACCCATGGGTCTTTCGCACCGCGGTGATCGTGGCCGCGGTCGTGCTGTTCCGGCGCCGGGCCCGGGCGGCGGCCCTGTGGGCGGCCACCACGATGGTCGTCGGATCGCTGCTGGGTGTCGTGCTGAAGTCGCTGGTGCAGCGCGCCCGCCCGCGTCTGGACGACCCGGTCGCGGCGGAGTCCGGCTTCAGCTTCCCGTCCGGGCACGCGCTGAACGCGGCGCTCGGGGTGACGATCCTGCTGCTGCTGCTCTGGCGGCCGCTCGAGCGCGCCGCACGGCGGGGCGCCGCGCTCGCCATCGGTGTGCTCCTGGTCGTCGCCACCTCGCTCGACCGGCTGCTGCTGGGGGTGCACTTCCCGACCGATGTGGTCGCCGGTGACCTGGTCGGCGCGCTGGTCGCCATCTCGTCGTGGGTCGCCTTCGGCCCCGTCCTGCGTGAGCGCAGCCGGCGCGAGGCCGACCGCGCGACGTCTTCTGGCAGGACTGCGTGAACGCCTTCGTCGACCCCGGAGCCAGCCGCGCCCGCGGCCGCACGGACGACGGCGCCGCGCCGCCGCTGGGTGCGCTGGCCACGATCATCGGCACCCGGGTGCTGCCGTTTCTTGCCCTGTGGTTCGTGCTGCTCGCCGGCACCGGCTGGCTGCTGGGCCACCCGCTGAGGTCGGCCGTCTCGGGCGAGGACGGCGTGAACCGGTACTTCGTCGCGCACCGCAGCCCCGGGTGGAACACCGTCACGAACGACGTCTCGCACCTGGCGAACACCGGCACGATCATCATCTCGACCATCGCGGCGTGCACGATCTACTGGCTGATCGCCCGGCGGCTGCGCGACGTCCTACCCGTGGCGATCGGGGTGGTGGCGCAGTCGATGGTGTTCTTGCTGACGACGCTGCTGATCGACCGGCCGCGGCCCGACGTCCCCAAGCTCGACCAGTCGCCGCCCACGTCCAGCTTCCCCTCGGGTCACACCGGCGCGGGGTCGGCGCTGTACTTCGGCCTGGTCATGCTGTGCCTGCGCCGGTTCCCCTCGGTCGGCGCCCGGGTGGTGACCACGATCGTGTTCGGGCTGGTGCCCTTCGCCGTCGCCACCGCCCGGCTCTACCGCGGCATGCACCACCCGACCGACGTCGTCTTCGGCATGCTCAACGGCCTGGTCTGCGCCACGATCGCCGTCCTCGCCCTGCGCCCCGCCCCCGACTGACCCCGCCCGCCCCCGCACTTGCTTCACCACGTGCCAGATCTCCCGCACGGTCCCCGGCGACTAGTGAGGCAAGTGCCGGGTGGGGGACGGGTCAGCGCAGGGTGTCGAGCCAGGCGCGGGCCTGGTCGAAGGCGGTGTCGCTGGTCGTCGACCCGACCACCGGGGGGACGCCGTCCGCCCGCGGGTAGGACCCGAGGAACCGCACCTGGCTGCACGTGCGGTGCAGCCCCATCAGCGCCTCGGCCACCCGC
>JACMOY010000314.1 GCA_014377795.1 Actinomycetota bacterium
GAGGTGTGGATCCGGCCCTGCGACTCGGTCACCGGCACCCGCTGCACCCGGTGCACGCCACCCTCGTACTTCAACCGCGCCCACACCCCGTGGCCCGGCGCCGGCGTCCCGCGGGACTTCAGGGCGATGGACAGGTCCTTGTAGCCGCCGAGGTCGGACTCGGTCGAGTCCAGCACCTGGGTGCTCCAGCCGTGCCGCTCGGCGAAGCGCAGGTACATGCGCACCAGGTCGGCCGCGAACAGCGCCGACTCCTCGCCGCCCTCGCCGGCCTTGACCTCCATGATCACGTCACGGTCGTCGTCCAGGTCGCGGGGCACGAGCAGCCGGCGCAGCGTCTCGGCCGCGGCGTCGCGAACCCCTTGCAGCGCGGGCAGCTCGTCGCGGAACGAGGTGTCGTCGGCGGCCAGCTCGGTCGCGGTCTCGACGTCGGCCGCGGCAGCCTGCCACGCGGCGTACGCGGCCACGACCGGGGTCAGCTCGGCGTAGCGGCGGCCCAGGCGACGGGCCAGTCCCGGGTCGGCGTGCACCCCGGGGTCAGCGAGCTGGTCCTCGAGCTCGGCGTGCTCGACGACCAGCGCGGCTGCGGCGTCCAGCACGGGGGCTCCTTCGACGGTGGGGGTGGGCGCAGACGACGATGCCGGTGCCCCCCGTCGGGGTGCACCGGCATCGGTTGGCCGCTACTTGCTGGCGGCGTCGGCCTTCTTGCCGTAGCGAGCGTTGAACCGGGCGACGCGGCCGCCGGTGTCCATCAGCTTCTGCTTGCCGGTGTAGAACGGGTGGCACTGGCTGCACACGTCGGCGCTGATCTTGCCGGACTTCTCGGTGCTGCGGGTGGTGAAGTGCGCACCGCAGGTGCAGGTGACGTCGGTCTCGACGTACGCGGGGTGGATGTCCTTCTTCACGGCTTCTCCTCGGGTCGACGGCCGCCGGGTCGTCAGGGCGCGGGTGCGCGGACGTGAACCGGAGCCAGCGGTCAAGTGTGCCAGACACCGCAGCCCAGCACGGACCGTCGTCGTCAACCCCCGCCCTCCCCCACCCATTCCCGCCCCGCCCGCCCAGAAAGCAGCACTTGCTGCACCAACTGTCGGGGCGCACGTTCGGCGTCCGACGAGTAGTGCAGCAAGTGCGGGGGTCGGCGCGGGTCGGCGGGGGTCAGACGCGGACGGCGGAGCCGGCGCGGGTGCTCGCGTGCCGCTCGGCGTCCAGCAGGGGCAACGTCACGGTGAAGGTCGTGCCGCGTCCCTCGGCCGAGTCGACCTCGACCCGGCCGTCGTGGGCGTCGACGAGGCTGCCGACGATCGCGAGGCCGAGCCCGGTGCCCGGGATCTGCCGGCTGGTGGCGTTGGAGGCCCGGAAGAAGCGGGTGAACAGCCGGTCGACCTCGGGCGCCGGGATGCCGATGCCGGTGTCCTCCACCCGCAGCACCAGCTCGTCGTCCTGCACGGCGACCGAGACGGTCACGCGGCCGCCCGCCGGCGTGAACTTGATCGCGTTGCCGATCAGGTTGAGCAGCACCCGGTCCAGCTGCGCCGGGTCACCGAGCACCAGTCCCTCGTCGCGCGTGGGGATGACGTCCACCCGAACCTGCCCGGCCCCGGCCATCGGGCGCAGGGTCGTGACCGCCTGCCCGACCAGACCGGCGACCTGCACCGGCATCCGCTCGCTGCGCACCGCGCCGGACTCGACCCGCGAGATCATCAGGACGTCCTCGATCAGGTCGCGCAGGCGCTGGGTGTTGCGTCCCACGATCTCGAGCATGTTCTGCTGCATGGGCTGCACCGGTCCGGCGTCGCCGTCGCGCATCATCTCGACGTACCCCGCAATGCTCGTCAGCGGGGTGCGCAGCTCGTGGCTGATGGTGCTGAGGAAGTCGGACTTGGTGCGGTCGAGCTCGCGCAGCTGGCCCAGGATCGCGCCCTGCTGCTCGAACAGCCGGGCGTGGTGCACCGTGCGGCCCATGTCGGCCGCCACCGCCTCGACCAGGCTGACCTGCGCCGTCGTCCAGTCGTGGCCGCCGTCGCGCACGCCCACCGTGATCGTGCCCACGACCTCGGGACCGGCCACCAGCGGGGTGACCAGCGCGGCGTTCACCCCCTCGAGGCGGGGGTCGATCCCGTTGCGCAGCTCGGCGGCGCCGGTCGTCCCGGCGTCCAGGGTGACGCTCTGCAGCTGTGGCCCGAACGACTCCAACCAGGCCTGCCAGTCCGTGGCGCTGAGCCCCTGGTCCATCGGCAGCTCGGCCGTGCCCGGGCTGGTCCACTGGGCCGCCACGGGTCCGCCACGGCCCTCGTGGGCGAACCGCACGTGCACCCGGTCGACGCCGAGCAGCGGGCCGATGCCGTTCACGACCTCGTCGGCGACAGCGTCCGCGTGCAGGTGCTCACGCATCCGCCGGTCCAGGTCGCGGGCCAGCTGGCGCACCTTCGCGCGCGCCTGGTCCTCGGCCCGCAACCGCCCGCTGTGCACGGCCAGGACGTTGACGCTCTCGCTGACAGCACGTACCTCGGCGGGGCCCTCGACCACGGCGCGAGCCTGCAGGTCGCCCGCGGCGAGCCGGTGCAGCACCTCGCGCAGCCGCACCAGCGGGGGGCGCAGCGAGCGGACGGCGCTGACCCCGATGACCAGCGCCACGAGCACCCCGAGCAGCGCGCTCGTCCCAAGGAGCAGCAGCCCGGTGCGCTGATGGCGTACCGCGGCCGAACCCGCCCTGGTGATGGCGTCACCGTTGACTGCTGTCAGTCGGTCGTTGTCAGCCTTGAAACCGTTGAGCACCTGCCGTGCAGCGCGGTAGGCGGCCGGTTGCAGCCCGAGCGCGCGGTTGCCGGCGTCGATCGGCGTGGCGTGGTCGCGGTGCCAGCGCTGGACCGCCGCGTCCTGGGCGTCCAGCAGGCGACACGCCAGGGGGTCGACACCGCAGGCCTGACGCGCTGACGCGAGCACCCCCCGGTACTGCGCCCAGCTCCTGCGGTAGTCGCGTCGCAGCGCCGCGTCCCCGGTGATGACGTAACCGCGCAGGTTGCCCGAGGTGTCCACCACGACGCTGCGCAGCTTGGAGTTGGCCTGCTGCAACGGGATCCGTCGGGTGGACAGCTCGGTGACCGATGCCGTCGCCTGACTCGTGACCACCAGGCCGATGGCCGCCACCGCCATGATCACCAGCCCGAGCAGGACGAATGAGGCGGTCAGCCGCACGCTGACGGACGACGCCGGCCGCCGGCCGCGCCCCGGCGCCCAAACTGTCCCTGACGGGCGGGTCACACCGAGCCCGGTCATCGCGGCGACCCCGCGGGTGCGGGCTGGGGAGCGGCAGCTGGGCCGCCGAACCCCTCACGCGACATCGTCCCCCACTCGACGCGGGCGCCCTTCAGCTCGGCCCACAGTCCCTGCAGCCGCCAGACCGCGGTGAGCTGGCGGTAGCCGAGGTTCTCGATGAAGGCGCACCCGACAGCGAGGGCCAGGTCGCGCCAGCGGCGGTACCGGTGGAACGAGAACTCCTCGAGCGCTAGCGAGGCGATCGACAGCAGGATCCCGTAAGCGAGCGCGACTGCGACGAACAGCACGGCGAACGACACGTTCACCGCGCCGACGAAGAACCCCAACGCGGCCGCCGAGACGCCCACCACCTCCACGACGGGCGCCAGCAGCTCGAACACGAGGTAGTAGGGCAGCGTGAGCAGCCCGATCCGACCGTACCGGGGGTTGAGCATCATCGACCTGTTGCGCCACAGCGTCTGCGCGAGCCCGCGGTGCCAGCGGCGGCGCTGGTTCGCGAGCACCTTGAGGGACGTCGGCACCTCGGTCCACGCCACGGGTTCTGCGACGAACACGACGCGGTAGGGCCGCTGCGTCCGACGCATGTGCCCGTGGATGCGGATCACCAGGTCGGCGTCCTCGCCGATGCATCCATGGGCCATGCCCCCCACCTCGAGCAGGATGTCGCGGCGAAAGAGCCCGAACGCTCCGCTGATGATGGCCAACGCACCCAGCCGCGACCAGCCCGAACGCCCCATCAGGAACGCCCGCAGGTACTCGACGACCTGGATGCGCGGCAACCACGTCCGCGGCATCCGGACCTCGACGATGCGACCGCCCGAGACCGTGCAGCCGTTGGCCGCGCGCACGACACCCCCGGTGGCGACGACGCGCCCGGGGTCGTCGGCGAACGGCTTGCTCACGGTCATCAGGGCGTCGGGGTCGAGGACCGAGTCCGCGTCCACCATGCACACCAGCGGGTAGCGCGCGACGTTGATGCCGGTGTTGAGCGCGTCGGCCTTGCCGCCGTTCTCCTTGCGCACCACCACCAACGGCAGGGCGCTGCGCGGGACGCTGACCGAGACCAACCGGCCCACGACCGGGACGTCGGGCGTCACCACGCGGGGCACCTCGACCAGGTCGAACGCCTCGACGAGCCGCGCGAAGGTGTCGTCGGTCGAGCCGTCGTCCACGACGAGGATCTCGAACTCGGGGTAGCGCAGCGACAGCATCGCCTTCACCGCGTCGACGATGCCGGGCCCCTCGTCGTGGGCTGGCACGATCACCGACACCGGCAACGTCAGGGGGCTGGCGTAGGCCTCGTCGTACCCCGCGAACGGCAACCGACGCAGGTGCCGTGCGAACTCCAGCGAGGCCAGCACGAGCAGCACGAGATAGCCGCTGTTCAGCGCGAGGAAGTAGCCGAGCACGAACCAGTCGAAGCCGGTGAGGAACGCGACGGCCGCGTCGGCGACCGGGCCCGGGATCATCGGACCACCCCGGTCACCGCCGGCTGGAGGGCGTCGCTCGCCGCGGCGTCCGTCCGAAGGGCCACGACCCGACCCGAGCGCACGTCGATCTCGGCGAGCACCTCGGCGGCGTACGGCGCGCCCGGCGTGGGGCCGGCGGCCGTGCGCCGCAGCACCGGCAGGGCGCGGCCGCGGAGCCGGCCCGGCGCCGGGGCGGCGTTGGCGGCCACCCGGTGCACGGGGTCGTCCAGCAGCCGGGCGAGCAGCTCGA
>JACMOY010000315.1 GCA_014377795.1 Actinomycetota bacterium
CACGCCCGACGGGTCAGCGGGGACGCCGGCACCCGGGTGATGGTCGAGGGGAGCACCGGCGGGGCCGGGCTCACTGCCAACGGGCTGCAGGCGCTGACCGACGGCGAGGCGGTGCCGCTGGAGGCCACGTTGCTGTACCTGCGGCGCACAGGCCCGGACGCCGGACGCCTGCTGGCCTACGACGACGTGACGGTCGGGGGGCTGGGTCTGACGTCGGTCAGCATCGACCGCACGGTCGTGCCGGCCCGGCAGGACAGCACGCCGTCACCCTCACCCACCGTGAGCCCCTCCACCAGCGGGCCGACGTCCCCGTAGCGCGGTCAGCCGCGCAGGTGCCGCGCGGCGTCGCGGTCGGCGCTGGAGCCGGCGCGGCGGGCCGGACCGTCCCACGCGCACAGCGCGCAGGTGGCGTGGATGAACACGCCGCGCCACAAGGTGGTGACCAGGTGCTCGTCCGGGCGGGTCGCAGCCGCTGGTGCCGGCTGCTCGGTGACGCGGGTGCGGGTCTCCACGGCGCCATCATGGTGGTTGCGAGCCGCTCGTGGCGAGTGAACCCGCGATCAGATGGGTGAATCTGCGGCCATGACGGGCTCGGCCGTCGTACCGTGAGGCATGCGTGCTGGGAGGCGGGCGAGGTGACCGACGCCGAGAGTCTGCTGCGCGACGTCGCCCTCGATGACGAGATCACCCTCGTCGGCGACCTGGTCGTCGCAGCGACGTCCCACGACCGGCCGCTCACTCTGGCCGAGATCGACCTGGCCCTCGGTCTGCTGCAGCCGATGGCGTCGACCGGCTAGAGGTCGCGGCGGCGTAGCAGCAGCCCGGCCAGCCCGCTGACCAGTAGCGCGAGCACAGCCAGGTGCCACGCGCCGTCCCAGTTCGACAGGTGGGTGGTCGGCGTCGCGACGCCGTCCACCGACGCTGCGGAGAAGACCGTGGTCCCGCCGGGCGTGAGCAGCGCGGCGACGTTCTGGGTCAGGGTCCACCGGGCCAGGGCCGGTGACACGCTGGACAGCAGCCCCTGGCCGGCCACCTCGACGACGACGAACCAACCCAGCGCGAACCCCAGGAACCCGCCGGTGCTGCGGGTGATCGTCGCGATGGCGGCGGCGATGACCGCCGCCAGCACCATCAGCAGGACGCCCCGGCCCTGCAGCAGCACCAGGTCGCGCCACAGGTGACTGGCCGCACCGAACGCCGGCGGGCCGCCGTCCTCGGCTGGGCTGGCCTCGAACGTGCCCCGGGTGGCGAGCGTCACCAGGCCGAGCGCCAGACCGAGCGCCTGGCCCACGACCCCGACGAGCACGGCGAGCAGGCCGATCGCCGCGAACCGGGTGGCCAGGAACCGCAGCCGCCGCGGCTGCCAGGTGAGCAGGGTGATGATGGCCCGGCTCGACCAGTCGGCGCCGACCGCCGTGGCTGCGATCAGCCCCATGAGCAACGCCCCGGCCACACCGACGCCGGTGGCGATGGCGGGCAGACCCTGGTCGGCGCGCAGCCGCGGGTCGCGGTAGAAGGACTCGGGCGTCATCTGCGGGTCGATGGTCGTCGGCGGGCAGGCCGTGTCCTTCTGAGCCTCGGGGACGGACGGGTCGGCCCGGCACTGCTGGGCGAAGGCCGTCTGGTCACGCACCTGCTGCTCGTACTGCGTCTGTGCCGTCGCCCGGGCCGCGGCGACGTCCCGGTCGTGGGTGAAGAACACCGCCGCAAGGGCCGCGAGCAGCCCGACCAGACCGAGCAGCAGCAGGGCGAGGACCAGGCGGCGATGACGCAGGCGGGCAAGCTCGGCGCCCAGCAGCGAGCCGGCCGAGGTGGCGGCGCGCGGGCGGGCCGAGGTGGCGACCGTGTCGACGTCGTCCGCGCTCACGCGCCCGCCCCCTCTCGGTGACTCGGCGCCGAGGGGGCGCCCAGCTCGCCCCCGGCGGTGATCTCGAGGAACGCGCTCTCGAGGTCGGCCGCGACGGGCGTCAGCTCGCGCACCCAGATCCCCGGCTCACCCAGCAGGCGGTTGAGCGCGGCCGGGTCGGGCACCGGGCGCCCCGTCGTCCCGACGTGCAGGCGCTGGTCGGGGCCATCCTGGACGTCGAAGCCGGCCTCCCGCAGTACTCCCGCGGCGGCCGCGGGGTCGGCGACCCCGATGGTCACGCCGTGTCCGGTGTGGGCCCGCAGCACCTCGCCGACCGGGCCGCTCACCAGCGCCCGACCCCGGGACATGATCGAGACGTGGTCGCACACCTGCTCGACCTCGCTGAGCAGGTGCGAGCTGAGGAACACGGTGCGGCCGTCGGTGCCGAGCTCGCGCACCAGCTCGCGCACCTCCTTCATCCCGGCCGGGTCCAGCCCGTTGCTGGGCTCGTCCAGGATCAGCAGCAGCGGGTCCTTCAGCAGCGCAGCGGCGATGCCGAGCCGTTGGCGCATTCCCAGGGAATATCCCTTGATGCGGTCGTCGGCGCGATCGCGCAACCGCACCTGTTCGAGCACGTGCTCGACCCGGGTGGCTGGGACGCCGACCGAGCGGGCGAGCAGGCGCAGGCTGGTGCGGCCGGTGAGCCCTGGAAGGAACAGCGGGTTCTCGACCAGCGCACCGACGTGGCCCACGACGTCCGGCAGCTCGCGCGGGACCTCGCGTCCGAGCACCCGCAGCGTGCCGGCGTCCGCGGCAGCCAAGCCCAGCATGATCCGGATCGTGGTGGTCTTGCCCGATCCGTTGGGCCCGAGGAACCCGTGCACCCCACCCCGCTCGACGTGCAGGTCCAGCCCGTCCAGCGCGCGCTCGGGACGCTTGCCGCGCCGCCGGTAGGTCTTGGTCAGCCCGCTG
>JACMOY010000316.1 GCA_014377795.1 Actinomycetota bacterium
AGGGCAGCGTGGGCCGATCGCACAGCGGTGGCAGCGGCTGCAGCGCCGCGGCTTGGCCCCCGACGCCACGCTGGGTCAGGCACCCGCGCCGGACGTCGACGCGACGAGCCCGGCCTGAGCCGCACCACCCTGTACGCGCGGATGCGGGTGCTGCGAACGTGCACGTACTGACCGGCGGTGGCGTGCCACCATCGGTCCGTGCTCAAGGCCTGCGTCAACGGACCCCGCACGCCCGGCGAGCACAGCCGGGTGCCCGTCAGCGCTGATCAGATCGCGGCGGACGTCGTCCGGGGGGTCGCTGCCGGGGCCGACGCCGTGCACCTGCACGTGAAGGACGACACCGGCGCGGACACGTTGCAGGGAGCTGCGCTCGCTGACGTCCTGCGCGCTGTCCGCGCAGCCGCGCCGGGGACGCCGGTCGGCGTGACCACGGGCGCGTGGGCGGAGCCGGACCCGCGTGAGCGGCTCGCCCGGATCGCGGCGTGGACGGTGCTGCCGGACTTCGCATCCGTCAACTGGCACGAGGACGGCGCCGAGCAGGTCGCCGAGCTGCTGCTCGGGCGCGGCGTCGGTGTCGAGGCGGGCCTGTGGACGGTTGCTGCGGCGCGGTCATGGTCCGACTCCGTGCTCAACCGGCGGTGCCTGCGGGTGCTGCTCGAGCTGTCGGACGGGCTGGACGCGACGGGCACCGAACGCGAGGCCGACGACCTGCTGGCGGCTGTGGCCGGCACCGACCTGCCGGTCCTGCTGCACGGACTGGGACCGAGCTGCTGGCCGGCACTGCGCCACGCCGTGGCCAAGGGACTCGACACCCGGATCGGCCTCGAGGACGTGCTCGTCCTGCCGGACGGCGCGCCGGCACCCGACAACGCGGCCCTGGTCGCGGCAGCACGCGAGCTCGGCGCCGGCTGACCCCGCGGTCAGGCCGGGGCCGGATCCCAGTCGTAGAACCCGCGGCCGCTCTTGCGGCCCAGGTGGCCCTGGTCGACCAGCTGCACCAGCAGGGCCGGTGGGGCGAAGCGTGACCCCAGCTCGCGCTCGAGGTAGCGCGCGATGCCCAGGCGAACGTCCAGGCCAACCAGGTCGGTCAGTCGCAACGGGCCGGTGGGGTGGCCGTAGCCCAGCGCCATCGCCGCGTCGATGTCGGCGGCCGAGGCCACGTCCTCCTGAACCATCCGGATCGCCTCCAGGCCGAGCGTCACCCCGAGCCGGCTGCTGGCGAACCCGGGGGAGTCGCGGACGACGACGGGCGTCTTGCCGAGCTGGTGCACCCAGGCGACCGCGTGCTCCCGCAGGTGCGCGGCGGTCGTCGAGGCGAGGACGACCTCGACCAGCCGGCTGGCGGGCACGGGGTTGAAGAAGTGCAGGCCGAGCAGCCGCTCGGGGTGGGCCAGGGCGTTCGAGAGCGTGTCGAGGCTGATGCTGCTGGTGTTCGAGGCGATCACGGTGTTCGGGTGCACGACGTCCTCGACCCGGCGCAGGGTCGCCAGCTTGAGGTCGAGGTCCTCGGGTACGGCCTCGATGACCAGGTCGGCGTCGACGAGGTCGGCGCTGTCACTGGTGCAGCGCAGCCGGGTCAGTGCCGCGTCCGGGTCGGCGGCGACCCCACCCTCGACGCTGGCCCGCAGGGCTCGCGCGACCCGGGTGCTCGCGGCGTCGCCTGCTGCGTCGTCCCGCTCGACGACGGTGACCTCGCAGCCGGCGAGCAGCAGGGCGTGCGCGATGCCGGCGCCCATCCGACCGCCGCCGATCACTGCGCACCGGTCGGGCAGCCGGGGTGTCACCTCGTCGGCGTCGCGCATGTCGATGCTCTCCCTCGTGCGCCGGGCGGTGCGGCGCTCACCATGCCACAGGCGGATCCGCCGCATCTTTTGCGCCAGTGGCAGTCATCGGCGACAGTTCAGCCACGCGGGAGCGCCTGCGAGTCGAGCGACGAGGAGCGACACGCCATGGCGGTGCGGTGCCACGTGATGCTGGTGCACGGGGCCTGGCACGGGGGGTGGGCGTGGGACCCCCTGCTGCCACACCTGCTCGGGGCCGGGCTGGACGTCAAGGTCGTCGACCTGCCGAGCGCGGGCAGCGGGGGCGACCTCGCGGCCGACGCCGCCGTCGTGCGTGACGCGCTGCGGGCGAACCCGTGGCCGACCGTGGTCGTCGGGCACTCCTACGGGGGGATCGTCGTCAGCGAGGCCGCCGCGGGCGAGCCGAACGTGATGAGCGTGGTCTACCTCACGGCGTTCATGCTCGACACCGGCGAGTCGCTGCTCGGTGCGCTCGGGGGTGAGGCGCCGGGCTGGATCGAGGTGGACGCCGAGGCCGGGGTCAGCCGGGTGCCCGACCCGGTGCCCGTGTTCTACGCCGACCTGCCGGACGTCGTGGCGCAGGGCTACGCGAGCCGACTCAGTGACCAGTCGCTCGCGTCCTTCGCCGCCCCGCAGACCGCTGCGGCCTGGCAGGACGTGCCGTCTGTGTACGTCGCGTGCACCCAGGACCGGGCCATCCCCTACGCGGCACAGCAGGCGATGTCGGCCCGGGCCCGGGCGGTCTACACGCTCGAGAGCTCGCACTCGCCCTTCGCGTCGCACCCCGCGGAGGTTGCGGGGATCATCGCTGCCGCAGCAGGCTGAGACCCCCGTCGACGAGAGGACCCCGATGATCTTCATCACCGCCAAGTTCCAGGTGCGCCACGAGGACGCCGAGCGCTGGCCGCAGATCAGTGCCTCGTTCACCGAGGCCACCCGCAGCGAGCCCGGGTGCTTGTGGTTCGAGTGGTCGCGCAGCCTGGACGACCCGGACGAGTACGTGCTGGTGGAGGCGTTCCGCGACGACGCCGCCGGTGCGGCGCACGTGAAGACCGACCACTTCTCGGCCGCCCGCCGCGAGCTGCCGCCGCACCTGGCGTCGACGCCGCGCATCGTCAACTTCTCGGTGCCGGGCGAGGACTGGTCGCTGCTCGGCGAGCTGGCCGTCGAGGGCTGAGCTGACCGGCCACTGCCGCGCTGCCGCTCGTCATCGCAGCGCGTTCAGAACGGTGGCGGGAGCGGCGGCGGCGGCGGTAGCGGAGGCGGCGGTAGCGGAGGCGGCGGTAGCGGAGGTGGGAGCGGCGGCTCGG
>JACMOY010000317.1 GCA_014377795.1 Actinomycetota bacterium
ACCTGACGAACCGAGAGCGAGCGCGTGACCGACCGTCCCTACACCCTTCGCCGCGGCGTCTTCGTGCTCGGCCAGGGCATCCGCCGCGCGCCCGGCACCTTCGCCGTCGCCGTGGTCGGCAGCACCCTGTACGGCGTCATGACGGCCGGGACCGCCTGGGCGCTCGGCCGGGGCACCGCGGCCGTCATCACCCCCCCCTTCCCCGCGGGGCGTCTGGACGCCGGCCGGCTGGCCGGTGGCGCCGGGCTGATGTCCGCTGTGGTGCTGCTGCTCGTGGTCGGGGTCGTCCTGCGCCGGGTCGCCGCCGGGCGCACCGTCTACGACCTCGGCGCGATCTACCGCCGGCGCGTCACGGCCCAGTACCTGCGCCTACCGCTGTCGTGGCACGGCAGGCACCCCGCGGGCCAGCTGCTGTCCAACGCCAACGCGGACGTCGAGGCGACCTGGCAGGTCTTCGCGCCGCTGCCGATGGCGATCGGTGTGGTCGTGATGCTCGTCGTGGCGGCGGTCTCGATGGTGCTGGCCGACCCCGTGCTGGCCCTGATCGGGCTGTGCGTGTTCCCCATCGTGTTCGTCGTGAACGTGCTCTTCCAGCGCCGGATGTCACCGCGGGTGACCCTCGCCCAGCAGCTGCGGGCCGACGTCTCGGACGTCGCGCACGAGAGCTTCGAGGGGGCGATGGTCATCAAGGCCATGGGCCGAGAAGCCGGTGAGACGGCACGCTTCGCCACCACCGCCCACCGCCTGCGCGCCGCCAACATCGACGTCGGGCGCACCCGGGGCGTCTTCGACCCGATCATGGAGGCGATCCCCAGCCTCGGCACCCTCGCCGTCCTCGCGGTCGGCGCCCCGCGCGTCGCCTCCGGCGCGACGACGGCGGCCGACGTCGTGCAGGTCGCGTACCTGTTCTCGCTGCTGGCCTTCCCCGTGCGGGCCCTGGGCTGGGTGCTCGGCGAGCTGCCGCGCAGCGTCGTGGGCTGGGACCGCGTCGACGCCGTCCTGCGCGCCACCGGCGGGCTCGCGTACGGCGAGGCGACCCTGGTGGGCGTCGGCGCCGCGGCCGTGTCTCTGCAGCACGTCGACTTCGCGCACGTCGACGTCGAGGGGCGCGCGGTGCCGGCCCTGACCGACGTGACGTTCGACGTCGCCCCCGGCAGCACGACGGCCGTCGTCGGCGCGACCGGCTCGGGCAAGTCGACGATCACGGCGCTGCTCGCGCGCCTCGTCGACCCCGACCGCGGCTCGGTGAGCATCGACGGGGTCGACCTGCGGGAGGTCGTCGAGGGCGGCGTCGCCGGGGCCGCGTCGCTGGTGGCTCAGCAGACCTTCCTGTTCGACGACACGGTGCGCGGCAACATCACGCTCGGCGACCCGACGTTGGACGACCCGGACGACCGGCGGGTCTGGGCCGCCCTGCGACTGGCGCAGGCCGACGCGTTCGTCGCAGGCCTGGCGCACGGCCTCGACACCCAGGTCGGCGAGCGGGGCACCACCTTGTCGGGCGGCCAGCGCCAGCGGATCGCCCTCGCCCGGGCCCTGGTGCGGCGTCCTCGGCTGCTGGTGCTCGACGACGCCACCAGCGCCGTCGACCCGCACGTCGAGGCGGCGATCCTGGCCGGGCTGCGCGGCGCCGGCGACGGCACGACCGTCGTCGTCGTGGCCTACCGCAAGGCCACCATCGCGCTCGCCGACGACGTCGTGCTCGTCGAGCACGGCCGGGTGATCGACCGCGGCAGCCACGCCGACCTCTCGCGGCGCAGCGCGCCCTACCGGCACCTGGTCGAGGCCTACGAGCGCGAGGCGCAGGCCCGCGCGGACGCCGAGGCCGGGGTGCCGGCATGAGCGTGGCCGAGGAGCAGCAGCGGATCGGCGGCGCCGCCGTCCCGACGGTCGCCCAGACGCTGCGCCGCGGCGTCCAGCTGTCGCCCGAGCTGCGGACCGGCCTCGGGGTGACGCTGCTGCTCGCCGTCGGCGCCACCGGCGGCCGGGTCGTGGTGCCCTTCGCCGTCCAGCAGACGATCGACCGCGGGCTGATGGCCCCCACCGGGCCGGACGCCGGGGCCGTCACCGGCCTGCTCGCGGGCGCCGCCGCGCTGGTCGTGCTCACCGCGGTGTGCGCCTACTTCGTCAACCTGCGGCTGTTCCGCGCGACCGAGGGTGGCCTCGCGACCCTGCGGATCGGCGCCTTCCGCCACGTCCACGACCTGTCCGTGCTGACCCAGAACACCGAGCGTCGCGGATCGCTGGTCTCGCGGGTGACCAGCGACGTCGACACCATCTCGAACTTCGTGCAGTTCGGCGGGTTGCTGCTGATCCTGTCCGCGCTGCAGCTGACCGTCGCGACCGTCCTGATGCTCGTCTACTCACCCCTTCTGACGGCCGTGGTGTGGGCCTGCTTCCTGCCGGTCTTCGCGCTGGCCCGGCCGATGCAGCGCGCGGTGTCGACGGCGTACGGGCGGGTGCGCGAACGAGTCGGCGGGGTCCTGTCCGCGGTGTCGGAGTCCGTGGTCGGCGCCTCGACGATCCGGGCGTACGCCGTCGAGCGGCGCACCGGTGAGCGGGTCGACGCCGCGGTCGAGGCGCACCGCGTCGCGGCGGTGCAGGCCCAGACCCGCGTCGCCCTGACCTTCTCCAGCGGGGTCCTGGTCAGCGGGATGGTCAGCGTCATGGTCGTCGTCGTCGGCACCTGGCGTGGCGTGGGTGGCCACCTCAGCCTCGGTGAGCTGCTCGCCTTCCTGTTCCTCGTCCAGCTGTTCACCGGGCCGGTCCAGATCGGCACCGAGGTGCTGAACGAGCTGCAGAACGCCGTCGCCGGCTGGCGCCGCGTGCTGGCCATCGTCGACACCCCGGCCGACGTCGCCGACCCGGGCGATGACGGCCAGGCGCTGCCCCGCGGCCCCATCACGGTGCGCTTCGACCACGTGTCGTACGCCTACCCGGGTGGCCCGACGGTGCTGCACGACGTCGACCTGACGATCGCCCCCCGCAGTCGCGTCGCCATCGTCGGCGAGACCGGCTCGGGCAAGACGACCTTCGCCAAGCTGCTGACCCGCCTGATGGACCCCTCGACCGGCACGGTGCTGATCGACGAGGTCGACCTGCGCGACGTCCGGTTCTCGTCGCTGCGCGAGCGCGTCGTCCTGGTGCCGCAGGACGGGTTCCTGTTCGACGACACGCTGCTCGCCAACGTGCGGTTCGCCCGGCCGGACGCGTCGAGCGAGCAGGTGGCCCTCGCGTTCACCGAGCTCGGTCTCGGCGAGTGGCTCGAGGGGCTGCCGCGCGGTCTGGAGACGGCGGTCGGTCAGCGCGGTGAGTCGCTGTCGGCCGGTGAGCGTCAGCTGGTCGCCCTGGCTCGCGCCTACCTCGCCGACCCCGACCTGCTGGTGCCCGACGAGGCCACCACGGCCGTCGCCCCGGCCACCGAGGTCCGCATCCAGCGGGCGCTGGACGGTCCCAGCCGCGGGCGCACCGCGATCTCGATCGCGCACCGGCTCTCGACCGCCGAGGCCG
>JACMOY010000038.1 GCA_014377795.1 Actinomycetota bacterium
CGCGAGGGCAACTCCTGCCACGTCCACTGCTCGCTGCGCGGCACCGACGGGTCGATGGTGCTGGCCGACGAGGACGACCATGATCAGGGGTTGTCGGCGACCGGCCGCGCGTACGTCGCGGGCCAGCTCGACCGCATGCACGAGCTGACGCTGCTGCTGGCCCCGAACATCAACTCCTACAAGCGTTTCGTGGCCGGCAGCTTCGCCCCGACCGCTCTGCGCTGGGGTAGGGACAACCGCACCTGCGCCTTCCGCCTGGTCGGCCACGGCCCGTCACTGCGCCTGGAGAACCGCATCCCGGGTGGGGACGTCAACCCCTACCTCGCGACGGCCGCCATCATCGCCGCGGGCTTCGACGGCATCGAGCGCGGGCTCGAGCTCGAGCCGCCGTTCGTCGGCAACGCCTACACCTCCGACTCCGTCCGCGTGCCAGAGAGCCTGCCGCAGGCCCTGCAGCTGTGGGAGTCCAGCGACTTCGCCCGCCGGGTGTTCGGCGACGACGTCGTCGAGCACTACGCCAACATGGCCCGGGTCGAGATCGCGTCGTTCCAGTCCTCGGTCACCGACTGGGAGCGCTACAGGGGGTTCGAGAGGCTGTGAGCACGACCACCGAGCCGCCGTACGACGTGGTCGACCCAGCGACCGAGCAGGTGCTGGCGACCGTCGAGATGTCGGGGGTGGCCGAGACCGACGCTGCCGTCGCGGTGGCGGTGCGCGCCTTCGAAACCTGGCGCTCCGTCGCACCCGCTGACCGAGCCCGGCTGCTGCGTCGCTTCGCCGACCAGGTCGACGCCCACCTCGAGGAGCTCGCCCAGCTCGAGGTCGCCGGTGCCGGGCACACGATCAACAACGCCCGGTGGGAGGCGGGCAACGTCCGTGACGTGCTCACGTACTACTCGGCGGCCCCGGAGCGGCTGTTCGGTCGCCAGATCCCCGTGGCAGGCGGGGTCGACATCACGTTCAAGGAACCGCTCGGCGTCGTCGGGGTCATCGTGCCCTGGAACTTCCCGATGCCCATCGCCGGTTGGGGTCTCGCTCCGGCCCTGGCGGCAGGCAACACGGTGGTGCTCAAGCCGGCCGAGTACACACCGCTGACGGCGCTGCGGCTCGGTGAGCTCGCGCTGGACGCCGGTCTCCCGCCCGGGGTGCTGACGATCCTGCCGGGGCGCGGGGCAGTGGTCGGCGAGCGGCTGGTGCAGCACCCCGACGTCCGCAAGATCGTGTTCACCGGCTCGACCGGGGTCGGCAAGGGCGTCATGCGTGGCTGCGCCGACCAGGTCAAACGGGTGACCCTCGAGCTGGGCGGCAAGAGCTCGAACATCATCTTCGACGACTGCGACCTCGAGCAGGCGGCGGCCAGCGCGCCGTCCGCGGTCTTCGACAACGCGGGTCAGGACTGTTGCGCCCGTTCGCGGATCCTGGTGCAGCGCAACGTCTACGACCGGTTCCTCGAGCTGCTCGAGCCCGTCGTCAAGGGCTTCCGCGTCGAGGACCCGCGCAGTGAGTCGGCTCAGATGGGTCCGCTGATCTCGCGTCGGCAGTGGCAGACCGTGAGCTCCTACGTGCCGGACGACGCGCCCGTGGCGTTCCGCGGCACCGCCCCACAAGGCCCGGGGTTCTGGTTCGCCCCCACGGTCCTGACTCCAGACGTGGGCGACCGCGCGTTCACGGACGAGATCTTCGGCCCCGTCGTCAGCGTGGTGCCGTTCGACGACGAAGCTGACGCCGTGCGCCTCGCGAACTCGGGGCCGTACGGCCTGTCCGGCTCGCTGTGGACCCGCGACATCGGGCGGGCCCTGCGCGTCAGCCGCGCCGTCGAGGCTGGCAACCTGTCGGTGAACAGCCACTCCTCGGTGCGCTACTCGACGCCCTTCGGGGGTTTCAAGCAGTCCGGGCTGGGCCGCGAGCTGGGGCCCGATGCCCTGGATTCGTTCACCGACGTGAAGAACGTGTTCCTGTCGACGGAAGGATGACCGCGTGACCACCCCAGCAGACCAGACCGTTCCAGTCGTCCGCCGCCTCGTCGACCGCGTCGCGGTCGTCACCGGCGGCGGCAGCGGCATCGGGCTCGCGACCGCGAGGCGGTTGGCCAGTGAGGGAGCCCGCGTCGTCATCGGCGCCCCCGACCCGGCGACCGGCCCCGCCGCCGCCGACGAGGTGGGCGGCCTGTTCGTGCCCGTCGACGTGACATCGCCCGAGCAGGTTGGCGCACTCTTCCGGGCCGCGGTCGACACCTACGGCGGGCTGGACATCGCCTTCAACAACGCGGGCATCTCACCGCCCGATGACGACTCGATCCTCACCACGGGTCTGGACGCGTGGCGCCGGGTGCAAGAGGTGAACCTCACCTCGGTCTTCCTGTGCTGCCAGGCCGCGATCCCGCACATGCAGGCCCGCGGGCGCGGGTCGATCATCAACACCGCGTCGTTCGTGGCTCGGATGGGTGCCGCCACCTCGCAGATCTCGTACACCGCGTCCAAGGGCGGCGTGCTGGCCATGTCGCGCGAGCTCGGGGTGCAGTTCGCGCGTGAGCGGATCCGGGTCAACGCCCTGTGTCCGGGCCCGGTCGACACCCCGCTGCTGCGCGAGCTGTTCGCCAGCGACCCGGAGCGCGCGGCCCGGCGGATGGTGCACATCCCGATGGGCCGGTTCGCCGACCCGACCGAGATCGCTGCCGCCGTGGCGTTCCTGGCCTCGGACGACTCGTCGTTCATCACCGCCTCGGAGTTCTTGGTCGACGGTGGGATCAGCGGCGCCTACGTGACGCCGCTGTGACCCGGTGGCCCGCTCGCTGATGCCCCCCACCGCCGCCACCAGCGCGGCCAGCATCGCGTTCCGACCGATCCGCGCCGGCAACGTGTTCGAGGAGTGTGTGGAGCGGCTGCTGCAGTCGGTGACCCTCGGGCTGGTCGAGCCGGGCGAGAAGCTGCCCGCCGAGCGCGACCTGGCGGCGCGGCTCGGGGTGGGCCGACAGACGGTGCGCGAGGCGATCCGCGAGCTGGCGGCCGCGGGCTGGTTGCAGTCGCGCCGCGGCCGGCACGGCGGCACGTTCGTGCTCGACCGTGCCGCCACCAGCAGCACCCGATGCCCGCCGGCCCCCGTCGAACCGAGCCGGGCCGAGCTCGACGACGTCCTGGTGCTGCGCCGCGTGCTCGAGGTCGGGGCGGCGTCAGCGGCCGCGGCTGCCGACGTGCCGACGGCCGACTGCCAGGCGCTGCAGGGCCTGTTGGCGGGGTGCCGCCGCGCGGAGCCGGCGCGCTACCGTTCGGCGGACTCGCGGTTGCACCTGGCGATCGCGGCCATGGCCGGGTCGCCGTCCCTGACGGCTGCGGTCGCCGACGTCCGCACGCGCGTCAACCTGCTGCTCGACGCGATCCCGTTGCTGGAGCGCAACATCACCCACAGCAACACCCAGCACGCCAAGGTCGTGCGCGCCGTCGTCCGCCGTCACCCGGCCGAGGCGGCCGCCGCCATGGACGAGCACCTGGCTGGCAGCGCCGCCCTGCTGCGCGGGTTCCTCGGATGAGCGACGCCAGGGACGGGTGGGCCTCGGCCGCAGCAGTGCGCGAGGGGACGTCCAGCGCCATCGACCTCGTGCACGACGCCTTCGCCGCCATGGGTGCCTTCGAGCCGAGCGTCAACGCTTTCACCGTGCAGCTGCGCGAGCAGGCGCAGGCGCAGGCTGCTCAGGCGGACGTCCGACGTGACCGGGCCGCCACTGCCGGGACGCTCGCGGACCTGCCGCCCCTGCTGGGTGTTCCCGTGTCGGTCAAGGACCACATCTGGCTCGCGGGCTCACCGGCCACCAACGGTTCGAAGGCGCTGCGGGACTTCGTCCCTGGCGTCGACGCCGTGCCCGTCGCCCGGCTGAAGGCCGCGGGTGCGGTCGTCGTCGGCAAGACCAACAACCCGGAGTTCTGCTACCGCGGCTTCACCGACAACGACGTGTGGGGCCTGACCCGCAACCCGTGGGCGCTCGACCGCACGCCCGGTGGGTCCAGTGGGGGCGCGGGCGCGTCGGTCGCGTACGGCGCGACGCCCATCGCGCTCGGAACGGACGGCGGCGGCTCGATCCGCATCCCTGCGGCGTTCTGCGGCATCGTGGGCCACAAGCCCACCTTCGGCCTGGTGCCGAAGATGCCGGGGTTCCGCGGTTGGCCGTCCCTGTCGGTGGACGGCCCGCTCACCCGCAGCGTGCGAGACGCCGCACTGGCCCTGTCGGTGATGGCCGGCCCCGCGGCACCCGACGTCCTGACCTGGCCGGTCGATGTGGGTGACCTGCGCTCGACGGTCGAGCGCGACGTCGACTGGCCGCGGCTGCGGATCGCCGTCTCGGACGACCTGGGCTGGGCGCCGGTCGATCCGATGGTGCGCACGGCGTTCCGGCGCGCGCTCGACGTCCTGTCGGACGCGGGCGCGCAGCTGACCGAGGCCCACCCGAGCACGCCGTACCCGACGACCACGTGGAACGACGTCGCGCTGCCCGAGGGGTTCGCGTCCGAGGGGCCGTTGCTCGAGCGGTGGGCCGAGCAGATGACGGCCGGCACCGCCGACATCGTGCGCGCGGGCCAGACGCACTCGGCGCGCGACTACCTGGACGCGCAGGCGAAGGTGGCGGCGGTGACAAGGGCGTGGGCCGAGTTCTTCAGCCACCACGACCTGATCCTCACCCCGATGATGCAGCTGACGGCGTTCGGCGTCGACGTCTCGGGGCCGGCCGCCATCGACGGCCACCCGGTCGACCCGTTCTTCGACGACTGGTGCACCCTCGCCCTGCCGGCGAACCTGACCGGCCAACCCGCCTGCTCGGTGCCGACCGGGTTCGCCCCCGACGGGCTACCGACGGCGATGCAGGTGATGGGCCCGCGCTGGTCGGACGCTCGGGTGCTCGCAGTCGCTGCGGCGTACGAGCGCCTGGCGCCGTGGGCGCACCGGTGGCCGACACCTCGCTGAGGTGAGCCGGTCGGTGAGCCGGTCTGCCTGTCGGTGGGCCCCGTGGGGATCGAACCCACAACCCGCGGAATCAAACTTGGTGCGTATTGACGGCTGTCATCAATGCTCGATGATGCTCTTGACCTGCGGGAACGGGTCGCGTACATGGCTGAACATCGTGCGCCCGTGGGCTTCGGTTCGCATCGATGACGAGCTCTTCTTACTTCAGGTGGGGGTGGCTGAGTCCGCCGCCGGTGAGCAGCATGCGTAGTCGGTAGTTGTCGCGGTTGCGGAAGCCGCGGGCGACGCGGCGGTGGAGTTCGATCAGGCCGTTGATGGCCTCGGTGCCGCCGTTGTTTGATCGGCCGGTGTCGAAGTAGGCCAGGAACGCGGCGGACCAGCGTTTCAGGGTGCGGCCGAGTCGGGCGATTTCA
>JACMOY010000318.1 GCA_014377795.1 Actinomycetota bacterium
CGCGTCGGTGACCGACGCACCCGCACCTGAAGGAGACCCCTTGCGCCGCGTGATGACACTGTCGGGAGTCGCCACCGTGGCCGCCCTGGCCCTCGCGGCCTGCGGCTCCAGCACCGCCGAGGCCCCCGTGGCCAGCGGCAGCGCCGCGTCGAGCAGCGGCCCGACCATCAAGGTGGGCCTGGCCTACGACATCGGCGGCCGGGGCGACAAGTCCTTCAACGACGCCGCCGCGGCGGGCCTGGAGAAGGCCAAGTCCGAGCTCGGTCTGGAGACCAAGGAGCTCGAGGCCAAGGCCGGCGAGACCGACGCGCAGAAGGAGGAGCGGCTGCGGCTGCTCGCCTCCGGTGGCTACGACACCATCGTGGCCGTCGGGTTCGCCTACGCCGGCCCGCTGAAGAAGGTCGCTCCCGAGTTCCCCAAGGTGCACTTCGCGATCATCGACGACAACAGCTTCATGGCGGACAACGTCGCCAACCTCGTCTTCGCCGCCAACGAGGGCAGCTTCCTGGTCGGCGCCGCCGCGGCGCTGAAGTCCAAGACCGCCCACGTCGGCTACATCGGCGGGGTGCAGACCCCCTTGCTCGAGGTCTTCCAGGCCGGGTTCGACGCCGGCGCCAAGGCGGTCAACCCCAGCATCAAGATCGACGACAAGTACCTCACCCAGATCCCGGACTACAGCGGCTTCGCCGACCCGGCCAAGGGCAAGGTCACCGGTGAAGGCATGTTCCAGGGCGGCGCCGACGTCGTCTTCGCGGCGGCCGGCTCGTCAGGTCTCGGGGTGTTCCAGGCGGCCGTGACCGCCAAGACCCTCGCGATCGGGGTCGACTCCGACCAGTACAACACCGTCGACGCGGCACTGAAGCCGGTCATCATGACCTCCATGATCAAGAAGGTCGACGTGGCGGTGTTCGACTTCGTGAAGTCGGTGAAGGACGGGTCGCCGCTGAGCGGCGAGACGCTGTTCGACCTCAAGTCCGGCGGCATCGACTACTCGACCTCGGGTGGTCAGGTCGACGACATCAAGGCCAAGCTCGACGACTACAAGGCCAAGATCATCAGCGGCGAGATCAAGGTCCCGGCGACCCCGGGGTCCTGATCACCAGATCGACACCGACGGGCCCGGGGGACGGCATCGTCCCCCGGGCCCGTCGCGTTCGTCTCCTGGCCGCTCGATCCTCGCGAAGGAGTCGTCCGTGACGTCCGAACCCCCCGGCGGGCCCAGCCCGGTCGCGGTGCGGCTCACCGGCATCACCAAGCGCTTCCCCGGTGTGGTGGCCAACCACGACGTCAACATCAGCGTCCGGGCCGGCAGCGTCCACGCCGTCGTCGGTGAGAACGGCGCCGGCAAGTCGACGCTGATGAAGATCCTGTACGGCATGCAGCGCCCCGACGAGGGCACGATCACGATCGACGGCGAGGTCGTCACTCTCGGGACACCGGCCCAGGCCATCGCGGCCGGGATCGGCATGGTGCACCAGCACTTCATGCTCGCCGACAACCTCAGCGTCCTCGAGAACGTCGTCCTCGGCAGCGAGCCGCGCAAGGGCCTGCGTCTGGACTTCGGCGCCGCTCGCGCGCGGATCGACGAGATCTCGAAGGCCTATGGACTGGGGGTGCGGCCCGACGCCATGGTCGAGGACCTCGGTGTCGGCGAGCGCCAGCGGGTCGAGATCCTCAAGGTGCTCTACCGCGGCGCGCGCATCCTCATCCTCGACGAGCCGACCGCCGTGCTGGTGCCGCAGGAGGTCCGTGACCTGTTCCGCGCCGTCCACGAGCTGCCCGGGCGCGGGTTCACCGTCCTGTTCATCAGCCACCACCTCGACGAGGTGCTCGAGATCGCCGACGAGATCACCGTGATCCGCCGCGGCGAGACGGTGGCCACCGTGCGGCCCGCCGACGTCCCTGCCGGCCAGCTGGCCGGGCTGATGGTCGGCAGCGAGCTGCCGTCGCCGCAGACCCGCGAGTCGACGGTCACCGACCGCGTGGTGCTCGAGGCGACCGGTCTGACCGTGAGGGACGCCGAGGGTCGCCTGCTCCTCGACCACGTCAGCCTGCGCATCCACTCCGGCGAGATCGTCGGCATCGCCGGCGTCGAGGGCAACGGCCAGACCCAGCTGGTCGAGGCCATCATGGGCATGGGGCCGCTGGCCGAGGGCACGCTGACCCTGTCGGGCGAGGACGTCACGGCCTGGGGCACCCGGCGCCGCCGCGGGGCGGGCGTGGCGTTCGTCCCCGAGGACCGCAACCGGCACGGGCTGCTGCTCGAGGCACCGGTGTGGGAGAACCGCGTGCTGGGCCACCAGACCCAGGCACCCAACCGCAAGGGCCCGTGGATCGACCGGGCCGGTGCGCGTGCCGACACCGAGCGCATCGTCCGCGAGTACGACGTCCGCACACCCGGCATCGACGTCACCGCCGGGTCGCTGTCGGGGGGCAACCAGCAGAAGCTCATCGTCGGGCGCGAGATGAGCGGAGCGCCTCGCCTGCTGCTGGCCGCGCACCCGACCCGCGGCGTGGACGTCGGGGCGCAGGCCGCGATCTGGGACCACATCCGCGACGCGCGGGCCGCCGGGCTTGCCGTCCTGCTCGTCTCCTCCGACCTCGACGAGCTGATCGGGCTCTCGGACAGCCTGCAGGTGATGCTGCGCGGCCGGTTGGTGGCCGAGGCCGATCCCGCGACCGTCACGCCCGAGCAGCTCGGCTCGGCGATGACCGGCGCCACCGCGGCGCCCGGCACGGCGTCCAGCCCAGGTGCGCCGTGATGGCGCGGGTCGACGTCCGGCGGGTGCTGGTGACGATCGCGGCGCCCGCTCTCGCCCTGGTGCTCGCGCTCGCGATCGCGAGCCTGGCGCTGCGGGCCAGCGGGCACAGCCCCGTCGACACCGCCCGGGCGATGGTGACCTACGCCCGGCGGGGCAGCACGCAGGTGCTGATCCTGAACACGGCGACCTACTACTACCTCGCCGCGGTGGCCGTCGCCATCGGCTTCCGGATGAACCTGTTCAACATCGGCGTCGACGGGCAGTACCGCCTCGCGGCGCTGCTGTCCGCGGCGGTCGGTGGCGCGGTGCACCTGCCGCGCCCACTGCACCTGCTGCTCATCGTCGTCGTCGCGGTGACCGTCGGGGGCATGTGGGCCGCGATCGCGGGGCTGCTCAAGGCCTACCGCGGGGTCAGCGAGGTGATCAGCACGATCATGCTGAACGCCATCTCGACCGCGGTGATCGCCTACCTGCTCACCCCGGGGCGGCTCGCGGTCAGCACCCAGGGCAGCAACAACATCGGCACCCGGCTCATCCCGGTCTCGGGTCAGGTGCCCGGCCTCGACCTGATCCCGGGCGCCAACCGCCAGGTGTTCGGTTTCATCATCGTGTCGGCACTGGTCGGCATCGGTTACGCGGTGCTGCTGAACCGCACGCGCTTCGGGTTCGACCTGCGCGCCACCGGTCGCTCGCAGTCGGCGGCCGTCGCCAGCGGCGTGAACGTCAAGCGGATGGTCGTCATCTCGATGGCGCTGTCCGGTGCGTGCGCGGGCCTGGTCGGCCTGCCGCAGCTGCTCGGCGCGTCGTACTCGTACGCGCTGGACTTCCCGACCGGTATCGGTTTCACCGGCATCGCGATCGCCCTGCTGGGCCGCAACCACCCCGTCGGCATCGCGCTGGGTGCGCTGCTGTGGTCGTTCCTGGACCAGTCGTCGCAGATCCTCGACCTCGAGGGCGTGCCGAAGGAGATCGTGACGATCATGCAGGGCTCGACCGTGCTGTCGGTCGTCGTGGCGTACGAGCTGGTGCGGCGCTACTCACAGGTGCTGGAGCAGAAGCGGGTCGGCCTCGCCCTCGGCCAGACCACGGGGGTGACGGCGTGAGCACCGAGGTCGCCCCGACCGCCGCCCCCGCGGGCCCCCGCCCCCGGGTGCGGGCCACCCCGGCACGGACGGCGATCGCCGCGCTCGCGCTCGTCGTCCTGCTCTCGCTGGTGCGGGCCATCAGTGGCGCCGACGACCTCACGTCCGGGGGCGCCATCAGCGCCGCCCTGCTGCTCGCCGTCCCGATCGCGATGGCCGGTCTCGGCGGGCTGTGGTCCGAGCGCGCGGGCGTCGCCAACATCGGCCTCGAGGGGATGATGATCCTCGGCACCTGGGGCGCCGGGTGGGCCGGCTACCAGTGGGGGCCGTGGGCCGGAATCGTTGCGGCCGTGGTGTTCGGGGCGGTCGGCGGCCTGCTGCACGCCATCGCCACTGTCGTGTTCAACGTCGACCACATCGTGTCGGGTGTGGCGATCAACATCCTGGCGCTGGGCGCCACGCAGTTCTTGTCCAACGCCTACTTCGCGGGGCGCGACGGTGGCAGCACCAAGCAGTCCCCGACGGTCGACCCGCTGGGGACGGTGAGCGTGCCGTTCGTCGGCGACCCGCTGGCGAGCCTGGAGGCACACCACTGGCTGCTGGTGTCCGACGTCGCCGGGATTCTGCGTGGGCTGCTGACCAACCTGTCGTGGATCACCGTGCTGGCCGTGCTGCTGTTCCCGCTGACGTTCTTCGTCCTGTGGCGCACCCCGTTCGGGCTGCGGCTGCGCGCGTGCGGCGAGAGCCCGACGGCCGCGGAGTCGTTGGGCGTCAACGTGTACCGGATGAAGATGATCGCCGTGGTCGCCTCGGGGGCGTTCGCCGGACTGGGTGGGGCCTCGCTCGCGCTGGCCGCGTCGAGCTTCTACCAGGAGGGCCAGACCGGCGGTCGCGGCTACATCGGCCTGGCGGCGATGATCTTCGGCAACTGGCGTCCCGGCGGCCTGGCCGGGGGGGCGGCGCTGTTCGGGTTCGCCGACGCGCTGCAGCTGCGCGGCGGTGCCGCGATCCACGCGCTGCTCCTGCTCGTCGCGGTGCTCGTCGTCCTGGTCGGGGCGTGGCAGCTGCGCCGCCGCCGAGTCGTGCAGGGTGGGGTCGCGCTCGCGTGCGGGGTCGCCGTCCTGGTGATCTACCTGGTGACCACGACGGTGCCCTCTCAGCTCACCGGCTCGGTCCCGTACGTCACGACGCTCCTGGTGCTGGCCCTGGCCAGCCAGCGGTTGCGGATGCCGGCCACCGACGGCATGCCCTACCGCCGGGGAGAGGGCGGGTGAGCATGGACGTCGACTGGGAGGCGTTGCGCCGCAGGGCGGTCGAGGCGATGGCGCACGCCTACGCCCCCTACTCGCACTACCGGGTCGGTGTTGCCGGCCTGGTCGACGACGGCCGCGTCGTCGTCGGGTGCAACGTCGAGAACGCGTCGTACGGCATCGGCCTGTGCGCCGAGTGCGCGATGGTGAGCCAGCTGCACCTGACCGGCGGGGGGCGCCTGGTCGCGGTGGCCTGCGTCGACGCCGAGGGCGCGGTTCTCATGCCGTGCGGCCGGTGCCGCCAGCTGATCTGGGAGCACGGCGGCGCGAGCTGCCTGGTCGACACCCCGCAGGGCGTCAAGCCGATGAGCTGGGTGCTGCCCGAGGCGTCCGACGCCGACAAGCTCGACGCCTGAGGCCGGGCGGGGTCACTACGCCGGCCGCGAACGGCGGGCACGGATCGGCCCGGCATGGTCCAGGATCGGGCCATGAGTGAAGCCTTCGACGCCGTCGACGTCATCATCGCCAAGCGCGACGCGCGCGAGCTGAGCGACGCGCAGATCGACTGGGTCGTCGACGCGTACACGCGTGGGGCGGTCGCCGACGAGCAGATGTCGGCGCTGGCCATGGCGATCCTGCTGCGGGGCATGAACCGGCGCGAGATCGCCCGCTGGACCGGCGCGATGATCGCCAGTGGCGAGCGGATGTCGTTCACCCACCTGGGCAGGCCCACTGCTGACAAGCACTCGACCGGGGGCGTGGGCGACAAGATCACGCTGCCGCTGGCGCCACTGGTGGCTGCGTGCGGCGTCGCCGTCCCGCAGCTGTCGGGACGCGGGCTCGGCCACACCGGCGGAACCCTCGACAAGCTCGAGTCGATCCCGGGTTGGCGAGCGAGCCTGTCGAACGTCGAGATGCTGCGTCAGCTCGAGGAGGTCGGCGCCGTCATCTGCGCGGCCGGTGACGGTCTGGCTCCGGCCGACAAGAAGCTGTACGCGTTGCGCGACGTCACCGGCACGGTCGAGGCGATCCCGCTGATCGCCAGCTCGATCATGAGCAAGAAGATCGCCGAGGGCACCGGCGCGCTGGTGCTCGACGTGAAGGTCGGGTCGGGCGCCTTCATGAAGACCGTGCCGGACGCCCGTGAGCTGGCCCGCACGATGGTCGAGCTCGGCACCGACGCAGGTGTCACGACGGTGGCGCTGCTCACGAACATGCAGACACCTCTCGGCCTTACGGCCGGCAACGCCCTCGAGGTGCGCGAGTCGCTCGAGGTGCTGGCTGGCGGGGGGCCGCCGGACGTCGTCGAGCTCACGCTCGCCCTGGCCCGCGAGATGCTCGCGGCTGCAGGTCGCGGCGACGTCGACCCCGCCGACCGGTTGGCCGACGGCAGCGCGATGGACGTGTGGCGGTCGATGGTCGCGGCCCAGGGCGGTGACCCGGACGCCGACCTGCCGCGCGCCCGCGAGACCCACGTGGTGCTCGCCCCCGCAGGCGGGGTCATCACCCAGCTGGACGCCCTGGCGGTCGGCGTCGCGGCCTGGCGGCTCGGGGCCGGTCGGGCCCGCAAGGAGGACGTCGTGCAGGCCGGCGCCGGGGTCGAGCTGCACGTCAAGCCCGGGGCTGTCGTCCGCGGTGGCGAGCCGCTGATGACCCTGCACACCGACACCCCGGAGCGGTTCGGGCGAGCTCTGCAGGCGCTGGACGGCTCGTACTTCATCGCCCCCGAGGGGTCGCGCCCCGATCTGCTGCCGCTGGTGATCGAACGGGTCGCCGCCGGCTAGAACCGGTGTGGCAGTCTGCGCCCATGGTTCTCGAGGTCGCGATCATCGACGTCACCGACGGTGCGCAGCGGCAGTTCACCGCCGCCTACGAGCAGGCCCGCCACCTGGTGGCTGCCACCCCCGGCTGCGGGGCGATGCGGATGACCCAGGGGGTCGAGACGCCCACCCGGTTCGTGCTGCTCGTCGAGTGGGACAGCGTCGAGTCGCACGAGGCGTTCCGGCACAGCGATCGGTTCGGGCAGTGGCGTGCGCTGATCGGGCCGCACTTCGACGGGCCCCCGCACGTCGAGCACTTCGTCGACGTGTAGGAGCGCAGCCGTGAGCGCACGGCGCTCGCGTAGGGTGCGCACCGCC
>JACMOY010000319.1 GCA_014377795.1 Actinomycetota bacterium
CGCGGTCAGGTAGATCGGTCGCGAGCGGATCGGTGGTGCCGGCATGCGCCAACCGTAGTGACGAACGCGCCGCCCGGCGCCGCGACGCGAGCGGCGGGTAGGTTCGGAAGGTGCCTGGTCCGACCACGCCGACGCCGCGGATCGTGGTGCGGCCCACGACCGCAGATCGGCGCTGGCGCGACGTGGCCCTGCGGCACGGCGAGTCGCCCGCGCAGGCGGCCAGCAGGTCGGTCGGTGAGCCGGTGACGGTGGTCGCCCCGCACGCTGCGGCGGTCGTCGAGAACGTCCTGGTTCTCACCCTGCGGGTGCGGCCGGACCCGAGCGGCGGCCCCGAGGCCGGCCCGGACGACGGTCGGCCGGCGGTGCGCTTTCGCCGGGTGGCGGCGTACGCCATCGTGCGCGACGAGGACCGGGTGCTGATGACGCAGCTGGCCGAGGCCACGCCAGCGCCGGGGGCATGGACGCTGCCCGGCGGCGGCGTCGACCCGGGGGAGTCGCCCCTGGACGCCGTAATGCGTGAGGTTCACGAGGAGACCGCGCACCGCCTGGTGGCACCGCGGCTGGTTCACGTCGACTCGTGGCGGTTCACCGGCATGGCGCCGTCGGGGCGGCTCGAGGACTTCCACGGCATCGGGATCGTCTACACCGCGGATGTCGAGCAGGTGCACGAACCGCGGGTGCTGGACGTCGGTGGTTCGACGTCCGCCGCAGCCTGGGTGTCGCTGGCCGACCTGCCAGAGCTGAACCTGGGGCGCCGCGGGCCGTGGCTGCTGCAGGTGCTGGGACTGCGGCCGACCGCCGAGGCGTAGCGTTCTCGCCATGACGACCCAGGCAGCCAGGACCGGTCAGTTCGGCACCGAGACCGCCGGCGGGGAGTGGAAGCGCCAGGGCAACCGGTTCACCGACCGCATCACCGCGGACAGCGACAGCGGCTCTGGCGAGGGTCCTGACGCGCAGGGCCGCTGGCCGGTCGAGGCCGGCCGGTACCGGCTGGTCGTCTCGCTGGCCTGCCCGTGGGCGCATCGCTCGGTCATCGTCCGCGAGCTGCTCGGTCTGCAGGACGCGATCTCGCTGGCCGTCGTCGACCCGGTGCGTGACGAGCGCGGCTGGCGGTTCTGGCTGGACGACGGGCACCGCGACCCGGTGCTGGCCACCGAGTTCCTGGCCGAGCCCTACCTGGGCACCGACCCGACCTACGAGGGACGCGTCACGGTGCCCTGCATCGTCGACACAGCAACGGGTCTGGTCGTCACCAACGACTACCCGCAGATCACGCTCGACCTGTCGACCCAGTGGCGCTCGTTGCACCGCGACGGCGCCCCCGACCTCTACCCCGAGTCGATGCGCGGCGAGATGGACGTCCTGATCGATGAGGTCTTCCGGGACGTCAACAACGGGGTCTACCGCTGCGGGTTCGCCACAACGCAGGCGGCCTACGACGAGGCGTACCAACGGTTGTTCGCCCGGCTCGACGTCCTGGAGCAGCGACTGGCCGACCGCAGGTACCTCATGGGAGAGACGGTGACGGAGGTTGACGTGCGCCTGTTCACCACGCTGGTGCGCTTCGACGCGGTCTACCACGGCCACTTCAAGACCAACCGACAGAAGCTCACCGAGTTCACCAACCTCTGGCGCTACGCCCGAGACCTGTTTTCGCAGAAGGGCTTTGGCGAGACCGTGAACTTCGACCACATCAAGCGCCACTACTACGTCACGCACGACACGATCAACCCGACGGGGATCGTGCCAGCAGGCCCGGACCCCTCGGTCTGGACCGCGTAGGTGCGTGCGGCCGGGCGCGCTCGGTGACGTCGGGGGCGTGTGTCTGTCGAGTCCGACGACGTTGCCTGCGACCCGCGCGGGTGCTCGGTCACGGACAGGGCTCGCCGGCCCACGGCTGGTAATGAACAGTGGGACCCCCGGAACGGGGCGGTCTTGGTGTCGGTCGAATGTGGCCGCAGGTCGCGACGTGGCCCGCCTTCGCCCTGCTTCGCGAGCCGACAAGGCGCTGCCTACCGCCCACTGTGGGTCAGCGTCACACCGCCCAGATAGGGCGCATGTGTCTGGGGCCTCAGCCACGTCGGCCCTGGTGGATGACGTCGATCCTTAGGAGTCCGTCGTTGCTTTCTTACAGAACCCGGTATCGGCCGACGCGGAGTCGCAGGAAGGCGGTGCTGCCCCGGGGGAACGCTGATGGCGGGCGCGGATTGCTGGCCAGGTCGTCCACGGTGTGCGAGACGATCGCCAGCCCGGCGGGGTCCTCGGCCATGAATGCTTGGGCGGCGACGAACGCCTCGTCCGCGCAGACGATCTCGAAGGTCAAGTGCTCGCGCGCCGAGGCGGTGACGGCGGGAGTTAGGGCGGATCTGGCGTCGGCTTGCATGACGTAGGTGACCTCTCCCAGCTGCCGGCGCAACTGGTAGCGGGCCAGCGCCAGTTCGTCCTCGAGGTCCTCGAGTCGTCGCACCTGGTCTGTGAGGTAGGCGGGGATCGCCTCGCGTGCCTGCTCCTGCTGTGTCAGCGGGGAAGGTCTACCGGGAAGGCGTCGCGGTGAGAGCGTGGGCGTCGAGGTCGAGGAGGTCGGCGAGTGACCGGCTTCCTTCTGGGGTGATGGTCATGGCTCGGTGCTGTCTGGTTCTGGTCAACCAGCCGCGTTGCAGGGGCTGGGTGCACAGGGCGGAGCCCAGGTCGCCGCCGAGATGGTTGCGGTGTTCGGTCCAGTCCAGGCAGGTGCGTAGCGGCGGCCGAGGGGTCTGGTGCAAGACGTCTGGTCCGGCCAGGTGGACGAACCAGGTCCGGCCGGCGGGTGTGAGGACCAGGCCGTCACGGACTGCGACGAGCGCTCGGTCCACGAGCGCGTCGAACAGGGCGACGCCGAGGGCGCTGGCGAGGTGGTCGTAGCAGGTGCGGGCGACGGTGAGCTGCCGGGAGGCCCGGGCGGCGCGCAGCGAGGACGGCTGGTCCGGTACCGCGACGACGGCGGCGAGGTCCTCCACGAGTTGCGCTCTCTGGTTGCCAGCCAGGCGCAAGTAGCGGTGCCGGCCCTGTCGCTGCTCGGAAAGCAGCCCGGCGGCCACCAGCACGGTCAGGTGCGCGCTGGCGGTGGAACGAGCCACACCCGCGTGCTGGGCGAGCTCCCCGGCGGCCCAGGCCCGCCCTTCCAGCAGCGCCAGGTACATCACGGCGCGGCTGCGGTGGGCGAGCAGGCCAGCGAACTGGGCCAGGGAGTCGGCGGTCGGCACGCCCTGATGTGTTCGTAGCAACGGCCGTCCTGGGTTCAGCGGTCGTTGCCCGGTGTCGAGCTGCGTGAGATGCCGCGCAACGGCGAGCGCTCCTTCTGTTGCGGTGCAGACGGTGCAGGGATGTGGATGGAGGAAAAGATCGGCACCCGCATCAACGGCAACCGCACGGCCGAGGCTGTCGCCACGGGCGCCGACGC
>JACMOY010000320.1 GCA_014377795.1 Actinomycetota bacterium
CACGACCCGCCAGGCGCGCGAGCGGACGCCGAGCTCGTCGTCCGCAGGCGCCTCGGGCTGCGTCGTCCGCTGCCGCCCCCCGACCACCACGACCGCGATGCTACGCGTCGTCCGCGCCCGGATCGCTAGGATCGCCGCGGGGCGCCGCCCCCGGCAGCGCCGCCACGCGGCCCGTCCGCCCCCCCTGCCGACCGGAGCCAGATGCTCAACCGCTTCGCCCGCGCCCTGTTCACGCGGCTACTGACGCCCGTCGCGCGCCTGCTGCTGCGGCTGGGTGTCAGCCCGGACGTCGTCACGCTGGTCGGCACGCTCGGGGTCGCTGTCGGGGCACTGGCCCTCTACCCCGGCGGCCACCTGCTGGCGGGCACCCTGGTGATCGTCGCGTTCGTGTTCGCCGACACGGTCGACGGCATCATGGCTCGCACCTCGGGTCGGTCGAGCTCGTGGGGGGCCTACCTGGACTCGACCTTGGATCGGGTGGGTGACGCGGCCGTGTTCGGCGGCCTGGTGCTGTGGTTCACCGGCGGCGGCGACGACCGGCTGGCAGCGGTGCTGGCGCTGGCCTGCCTGACGCTGGGCAGCATCGTGTCGTACGCCAAGGCCCGGGCCGAGGGGCTGGGCATGACCGCGAACGTCGGCATCGCCGAACGGGCCGACCGCCTGGTGGCCGTCCTCGCCGCGACCGGGCTGGTGGGTCTTGGCCTGCCCGAGGTGGTGCTCACCATCGTGCTCGCCGCCCTGGCGCTGGCCAGCCTGATCACCGTGGTGCAGCGCATCCTCGAGGTGCGCCGGCAGGCTTTCGCGGTCGAGCCTCGGGCGTGAGCGCCGGCCCGGTGGCGTGGCGCGAGCGGGCCGCCCTCGAGGTCTACCGCCTCGGCTGGGCCCTGGTGCGGCGGCTGCCCGAGCGGCCGGCGTACCGCCTCTTCGACCTGGTCGCCGACGTCGCCTGGTGGCGGGCCGGCCCGGGGGTGCGGCGGCTGGAGGCCAACCTGCGTCGGGTGCGTCCCCAGCTGGACCGCAGTGGGCTGCGGGGTCTGTCGCGGGCGGGCATGAGGTCCTACCTGCGCTACTGGTGCGACACGTTTCGGCTGCCGGACTGGGACGAGCGGCGGATCACCGAGACGGTGCGGGCGGTGGGCGACGACTCGGTGCGCGCGACGCTGGACGGAGGGCGCGGGGTGGTGATGTTCCTCGGCCACCTGGGCAACTGGGACCACGCCGGCGCCTGGTCGACGCTGCGGCTCGCTCCGGTGACGACGGTCGCCGAGCGGCTGCGGCCCGTGCAGCTGTTCGACGAGTTCGTCAGGTTTCGCGAGCACCTCGGCATGACGATCGTGCCGCTGGGCGGGGCGGACGTGTTCCGGCGGTTGATGTCCACGCTGCGCGACGGCGGTTTCGTGCCGCTGCTGGCTGACCGCGACCTCACCGACGGCGGGGTCGAGGTCGACTTCTTCGGCGAGCCGGCGCGGATGGCGGTCGGGCCGGCTGCCCTGGCCCTGCAGACCCGCGCCGCGCTGCACCCGGTGAGCATCCACAGCGAGCGCCGGCCAGGCGGCGGCTGGGGGATCGTGGTCACCTGGCACGACGAGGTGCCGGTGCCGGACGGCGTGACCCGGGGGGCCGCCGGCACCCGAGCGGCAGTGGCGGCGATGACCCAGGCCTGCGCCGACGTCCTGGCCGGGGCCATCGACGAGCACCCGCAGGACTGGCACATGCTGCAGAAGGTGTTCTCGGCCGACCTGGCAGGTGGTGCGCGATGAGGGTGGGGGTCGTCTGCCCGTACTCGTTCGACGTGCCCGGCGGGGTGCAGTTCCACGTCCGCGACCTCGCCGAGCACCTGATCGGGCGCGGGCACGAGGTGAGCGTCCTCGCGCCCGCGGACGACGACACCCCCGTGCCGGCGTACGTCGTGCCTGCTGGGCGCGCGGTCCCGGTGCCCTACAACGGTTCTGTCGCCCGGCTGAACTTCGGGCCGGTCTCGGCGGGGCGGGTGCGCAAGTGGCTCGGGGAGGGCGGCTTCGACGTCCTGCACATCCACGAGCCCATCACTCCCAGCCTGTCGATTCTGGCGCTGTGGCAGGCCACCGGGCCGATCGTGGCGACCTTCCACACCTCGACCCTGCGGTCGCGGGCGATGCAGGCCGCCTACCCGGTCATGCGGCCCAGCCTGGAGAAGATCTCGGCGCGGATCGCGGTGTCCGAGGACGCCCGCCAGACCGTCACGACCCACATCGGCGGGGACGCCGTCGTCATCCCCAACGGCGTCTACGTCGACGTGTTCGCGCGCGCCGAGCCGGCACCTCTGTGGCAGGGAACCGCGGACGCGCCGACCATCGCGTTCGTCGGACGGCTGGACGAGCCGCGCAAGGGGCTGCACGTGCTCTGCGACGCGGTGCCGCAGGTGCTGCGGTCGGTGCCGGGCGCGCGGTTCCTGATCGCCGGTCGCGGGGACGTCGACGCCGCGCGCGAGCGGCTCGACCCGACGGCGCGCGCGGCGTGCACGTTCCTCGGGGAGGTCAGCGACCACGACAAGGCCGCCCTGCTGCGGTCGGTCGACGTCTACGTCGCACCGCAGACCGGGGGCGAGAGCTTCGGGATCGTGCTGGTCGAGGCGATGAGCGCGGGGGCCACGGTGCTGGCCAGCGACCTGGACGCGTTCCGCCGGGTGCTGGACGACGGCGCGCTCGGTGTGCTGTTCGCCGTTGGGGACGGTGCGGGGCTGGCCGACTCGCTGCTGGCCCTGCTCGCTGACCCGGCCCGGCGGGCCCGCCTGCGTGCGGCGGCCGGGGTCGCCGTCCGCCGCTACGACTGGTCGGTGGTGGGGGCCGAGGTGCTCGAGGTGTTCGAGACGGTCTCGTACGGCGCCCAGTCCGTGGCCGAGGACCCGCAGTCGGGGCGCTTCGCCCGCTGGCGCCGGCCGTGAGCCGCACCAGCGCACCTAGCCTTCGGGCATGAACCTGCCCGAGTGGTTGCTCGGCCTGCTCGTGCTGGCCCTGCTGGCTTGGTACCTCTCGTTCTCGGCCGCCCGCATCGACCGCCTGCACCACCGGGTCGAGGGCGGCCGCAGCGCGCTCGACGCCCAGCTCGTGCGTCGGGCCGAGGCTGCCGTCGAGCTCGCCGGTAGCGGAGCGTTGGACCCGGCCAGCGGCCTGCTCGTGGCGGGGGCCGCGACCGACGCCCTGGACGCGGGCGAGCTGGCCGACGCGGGCACGCCGCCGCCGACCCACGCGGGCGAGCCGAGCCGTGAGACCGCCGAGAGCGACCTCTCGCACGCCCTGCAGCTGGCCCTGGACCCCGACCTGGTGACCGCGATGCGCGAGGACCCGATCGGCGCGGCGCTGCTCGAGCGGCTGCGCGCCAGCTGCCACCGGGTGCAGCTCGCGCGACGGTTCCACAACGACGCCGTCACGGACGCGACACGGGTGCGCGCCAAGCCGATCGCCCGGTGGGCCCGGCTCGCCGGCAGAGCCCAGGCGCCCCAGACGTTCGAGATGGACGACGAGCCCCCCGTGGCGCTCACGCGCTGATCGCGTCGGCAGTCGAGCCCCACCCGGGGCCGCCGTACAGTGGAGTTACCCGAAAACCCTGACTCCAGTGAGGTCCGTCGTGTCAACGCTCGAGCACACCCCCGCCGCACCGTCCATCGGCAGCGCCCGCGTCAAGCGCGGCATGGCCGAGATGCTCAAGGGCGGCGTCATCATGGACGTCGTCAACGTCGAGCAGGCCAAGATCGCCGAGGACGCCGGCGCCGTCGCGGTCATGGCCCTCGAGCGGGTGCCGGCCGACATCCGCGCCCAGGGCGGGGTCTCGCGGATGAGCGACCCCGACATGATCGACGCCATCGTCGCGGCCGTCTCGATCCCGGTGATGGCCAAGGCCCGGATCGGCCACTTCGTCGAGGCACAGGTGCTGCAGTCCCTCGGCGTCGACTACGTCGACGAGTCCGAGGTGCTCAGCCCCGCCGACTTCGCCAACCACATCGACAAGTGGAACTTCACGGTGCCGTTCGTGTGCGGTGCGACCAACCTCGGCGAGGCGCTGCGGCGCATCAGCGAGGGCGCCGCGATGATCCGCCCCAAGGGCGAGGCCGGCACCGGCGACGTCAGCAACGCCACCATGCACATGCGCAAGATCGGCGGCGAGATCCGCCGGCTGACGTCGCTGTCCGAGGACGAGCTGTTCGTCGCGGCCAAGGAGCTGCAGGCGCCGTACGACCTGGTGAAAGAGGTCGCCGAGCTCGGCAAGCTGCCCGTCGTCCTGTTCACCGCCGGTGGCATCGCCACCCCGGCCGACGCGGCGATGATGATGCAGCTGGGCGCCGAGGGCGTGTTCGTCGGCTCCGGCATCTTCAAGTCCGGCAACCCCGTCGACCGCGCCGAGGCGATCGTCAAGGCCACCACGTTCTACGACGACCCGGACGTGATCGCCAAGGTCTCGCGCGGTCTGGGCGAGGCCATGGTCGGCATCAACGTCGACGACATCCCCGCGCCGCACCGCCTGGCCGAGCGCGGCTGGTAGTCCCCTCAGGTCACCGTCGAGCGCTGCGCCCACCGCGGGTCCAGGTGCGCGCCGTCCGCGAGGACGTCACGCAGAGCCTGGGCCGCGGTGAGCGCGTCGACGTGGCTGAGGTAGAGCGGCGCGAAGGCCAGCCGCACGATGTTCGGCTCGCGGAAGTCGCCCACCACCCCGCGGGCGATCAGCGCCTGGACGACGGCGTA
>JACMOY010000321.1 GCA_014377795.1 Actinomycetota bacterium
ACCGGCGTGTCAGCGGCCCGCAGGATGCTCGAGTACGCGTCCGTGGTGGGGTGCTTCGGGATCCAGGTGGGCGGGACGGCCGAGGCTTCCTGGCGGGACTTGAACGAGGTCACCAGCATGAACAGCAGCGGGCTGATGAAGACCAGCCCGAGCAGGGTGAGGGGGACGTAGCGCCGGAGCAGCGCCGGGGCAGGGTTGCGACGGCGGGGGGTGGTCGGCGGCGGCGCCGGACGAGGCGCGATGGCGGTGCTCATGGCTCAGGCCTCCTTCTCGCGGAACGCGCGGAACACCATGACGCTCAACAGCATGAGCACCACGGTCAGGACGTAGGACATGGCGGCCGCGTCACCCATCTGGTAGCTGGTGAGACCGGTCTCGGCGATGAACCCGATCGCGGTGCGGGTCTCGACGCCGGGCCCACCTCGCGTCATCAGGTAGGACTGGCCGAACATGTTGGCCGACGCGATGATCGTCACCATCGTCACGAACGACACCACCGGGCGCAGCCCGGGGAACGTGACGTTCCAGAAGCTCTGCCAGCGGTTGGCGCCGTCGACCCTGGCCGCCTCGTACAGCTCGGCCGAGATCTCCTGCAGTCCGGCGAGGTAGATGACCGCGTTGAAACCCAGGGTCCACCACACCGTCACCCCCACCAGCGCCACCCACGCCTGCGGCGTCGAGGTGAGCCAGGGGATTGCCTCGGGCAGCCCGAGGTCGCCCAGGTACTGGTTGACGATGCCGATGTTGGCGTCCAGCAGGAACCGCCAGATGACCGCGACGACGGCCACCCCGAGCACGTACGGCGCGAAGTACAAAGCCCGGAACAGGTTGCGGCCGCGGAACCGGCCGTTCATCACCAGCGCGACGAGCAGCGGGAGCACGAGCAGGAGCGGCACGCTGAACAGCGTGAAGATGCCGGTGGCCCGCATGGCCGCCCAGAAGTTGCTGAAGGTGGTGGACGACGGGTCGACCAGCTTGACGTAGTTGTCGAAGCCGACGAAGGGCTTGCCCGGCAGCGTGTAGTCATAGTCGTGCAGGCTGATCCACAGGCCGTAGACGATGGGCGCGACGACGAAGCTGAGGAACAGCACCAGGTACGGCGCCAGGAACAGCCACGGCGCGAGCCCACCGCCACCACGTCGCCGCGCGGGGGCGGCGGTCCCCGTCGCCTGGCTGCGCGCTGGACCGGCCACCACACCGGTCCGGCGCGCAGCCTCGGACGTCGACATCGCGCTCAGGCCCCGAACTTCTTGTTGTTCGCTTCCATCAGCTTGGTCGCCTGGGTGGCCGCGTCCTTCAGCGCAGCGGCCGGCTGCTTCTTGCCGAGCACCGCGTCGGCGACGGCGATCTCCAGGGTCTGCGCCTGGACGTCACCGAGGCCCGGCACCGGCGGCAGGAACCTCAGCGAGCTGATCTGCGCGGCGATCGGGGCCTGGGTCGTGTCCTGCACCTTCGCGGTCTCGCGCACCGACTTGCGAGCCGGGACCATGCCGGCGCCAGCCCACTCGGCCGAGTGCTTGCTCATCCAGTCGATGAACGTCTTGGCTGCGTTGAGCTTGTTGTCGTCCGCGGTGGCCTGCTTGGTGATGTAGAAGTTGTGCGAGTTGGCCCAGGCCGCCTGGGTGCCGCCGATGTTCGGCAGCGGCGCCAGGGCGAACGGCAGCTTGGCCGCCTTGAGGTCGTTGATCTGCCAGATGCCGTCCCACGTCACGGCCAGCTTCTTGTTCTTGAAGGCGACGTACTGCGAGTCGACGGCGACGTTCTTCGGGCTGAAGCCCTTGTTGACGACGTCGACCATCCAGCTGAGGGCCTTCACCCCGGCGTCGGAGTCGAAGGTGGCCTTCGTCCCGTCCTTGGCGTACGGCTCGCCGCCGTTCTGCCACAGCAGCGACAGGAACATCAGGTGAGCGGGCCAGCGGTTGGGCATCCAGAAGGGGTTCGGGATCGACGCGGACGTCAGCGTGCCCAGCGCGTCCTGAAGCTCCGCGTCGGTCTTGGGCGCCGCGGTCACGCCGGCCCGCTCGAACTCGTCGGTGTTGTAGTACATCGCGAGCGAGTGGACGTCCAGCGGGATGCCGTAGCGCTTGTCCTTGTAGGTCCCGGCCTGCCACACCTCGGGCGTGAAGTCGCCCGCGGACAGGCCGAGCGAGGTGCTCAGGTCGTCGATCGGCACGATGACGTTGCGAGCGGCGTTGGTGGCGAGCTGGTCCAGGTGCATCGCGCCGACGTCCGGGCCCTTGCCGGCCTGCACGGCGGCGGGCACGCGCTGGTAGTACTGGGCCCACTCGACGGTGTTGGTCTTCACCGCGATCTTCGGGTTGTCCTTCATGAACTCGCCGACCATCTGCTTCATGAACGGGCCGTCTCCGCCGGTGAAGCCGTTCCAGTACGACAGCTCGACCTGCGGCCCGTCGTAGGTGCCGCTGAACGTGCTCTGCGGCGCGCTCGCGCCCTTGGCCGCCTCGCCGGCTGACTTGCCGCCGCCGCAGGCGGCGAGCGCGGAGCCGGCCGCGAGGCTGGCGCCCAGCGTCAGCAGCCGTCGTCGAGACAGGCTGCTCGAGATGGTGGAGTCGGTCATGGTGTGCCTTTCCTGGTGCTGTGGTGGGGGGACAGTGGGGACGAACGCGTTCGTCAGCGGTAGAGGCGGAAGTAGTCGAACTGGGCGGTGGCCCCGGCGCCGCCGTGCGAGACCAGACCGACCCGGATCGCGGCGCCGGCCGGCAGGGCCCAGACCCCTCCCTTGACCCAGGCCCGGCCGGGCTGGCGGCTCCAGGCGCGCAGCTGGTGCTCGCCGCTGCTCGGGTCGACCTGGTGGGTGATCCTCAGGTACGTCGTCTCGGCCGGCGGGCCGACGATGGTGCCGCCGTAGGCGAGCCGGCCGGCGTAGGGCGTCTCCTTGCCGAACTCGGTCTGGCGGGTGTTGAAGATCGCCACGTGCGACAGGCGGGTGAACAGGTCGTCGTCGACGTAGGCGATCAGACCGGCCTGCTGGAAGTTGCGCACCGAGTCGGTGCCCAGGTCGATCGTCAGCTTGGTCTCGATGGCCCACGGCCCGGCACCCGGGTCGCGCAGCAGGACGCCTGCGCTGTTGCTCGTGCCGGTGAGGTCGGCCGCCTCGGTCGGCCACCGCAGCTGCGAGTCCTGGACGACGGCAGCGTCGTCGCGGCGCACCCAGTCCCAGCCCGGGCCGCTGCCCGAGCCGTTGAACTCGTCGCTGGCGGCGGGGTCCAGGCGTGAGGGCACGACGTCGGGGACCAGGCGGGTGACCGGTGTGGCCGCCCGGGTGGCGCTGAGGTCGTCGACGCCGACGTTGGCCCCGCCGGCGAGCGCGGCGGCGCTGGTGCGGCCGATGACCGGACGGCGCAGGGTCAGGGTGAGGTCGGCGAGCGGGTCCTGCAGCCGGGCGTTCGTGACCTGCAGGCGGGCGTCACGGCCGCGCACCTGCAGGCTCACCGCGTGCCAGTCGCCGGCTCGGTACCCGGCCGGCAGGTCGGCGCGCACCGTGCTGACGGCCTTGCCCGCGCGGTACTCGCGCAGGCGCACCGATCGCGCGGTCGGGTCGATCTGGGCCACCACGCCGCTCCCGGTGGAGCGCTGGCCGACGGCCAACCCGTACGTCGCGCCGTCCGAGCGCAGGTCGGCTTCGACCCGGACGGGGGCCGACGTCGCTGTCGCGGCGACCAGGGCGCCCGCGGAGCCGGCGTGGGCGTCGGGGCCGCCCTGGCTGGTGCGTCCGGTCGACCACGACCCGACCTGCTGCCAGCGGTCGGGGATGCCGTCGTCGAAGCGGGCCACCCCGGCGGTCACCGGCGCGGGGACGGTGGTGTCGCTCGGCCCGGTGCCCGCGTTCACGGCCGGCCAGCCGTCGACCCAGTCCAGCCGGTCCAGCAGCATCGGGCGCCGGTTGATGCCGTCGGTGCCGTCGAGGTACGGGGTGCCTCGGTCGATGGCGTGGTAGGCGATCCAGTCCTGCCCGGCCACGTCGGTGACCACCGCGTTGTGGCCGGCCCCGACCCAGCGGTTGCCGTTCTGGTTCAGCACCGGTGTTCCCCCGGCGCGAGAGGCGGTGAGCGCGTTGCCGTCACGGTCGACGTACGGGCCGCTGACGTCACGCGAGCGGCCGACCTGGACGCTGTACCCGGTCGTGGGCCCGGCGCAGCAGTTGGCGGTCGAGGCGAACAGGTACCAGTACCCGTCGCGGTGCACCGGGTAGGCGCCCTCGAACTTGTTGTCGACCGCCACCATCGTCGGCCTGCCGGCGGTGCGCGTGCCGTCCGAGGTGAGGGGGACCTCGAAGACACCGCCGTAGTACGAGCCGTAGAACAGCGACTGGCTGCCGTCGGTGTTCGTGACCGCGCTGGGGTCGAAGTTCCACGTGAAGTTGCCCGGTGCCCCGTCGTCGCCGCGGCGGGGGGCGACCACCGGCGCGCCGCTGTCGGTCCAGGGCCCCACCGGGGTGGGCGCGGTCGCCATGCCCACCGCGTTGTCGTGCGGCTCGCTGGTCACCGTGGTCTCGGTGACGACGTAGTACATCCGGTACTGGCCGTCGACGAACCGGATGTCCGGTGCCCAGATGCTCGCGTCGGGTGCGGCCCAGGTCGGCAGGGTCTGGTCGGTGAACGCGTCGCCCACGTGCTCCCAGGTGACCAGGTCGGCGGAGCGGGCGATCGGGATGCGGTGCGCCGCGGTCTCGCCGGACCGCAGCGGGTCGGACGTGCCGTAGGAGTACCAGAAGCCGTCCTTGGCGCGGAACAGCGACGGGTCGGCGAACGTGTCCGCGAAGGACGTGCTGACCGGGTTGACGTACTCGGTCGGGAGCGGGGCGGCCGACGCGGTGCCCGGCGCGCAGGCCAGGGTCAGCGCGAGGGAGCGGGGGAGTGCGGCAACGACGTTGTTGCGACGCATGGGGTTGTGCCCCTCTCAGGGGGTGGGGGGTCCGGGGACGGAGGGCTCGAGCTGGATGACGGTCCAGGACAGGGGCGGCAGCAGGCAGTGCAGGTGCCGGTCGCGCACGGACGCGCCGGAGCCGGTGCGGGGCACCACCCGGTCGGGTGTGGCCTCGGTGTTGCTCGCGCCGGCGTCGTCGTCGGCGATCAGCTGGTGCTCGGTCACGACCAGGTCGCCGTGCCGGTCGACGACCGCCCGCAGGTCGACGTCGACGGGCAGGGCCTGGTCGAGGCTGCGGTTGACCGCGAGGACGACGACCCCACCCGTGGCCTCGTCGTACGTGGCGGTCGCGTCCAGCGCTGCGACGGCACCGAACGCTGCGGTGGGGACGGTCGGGCCCGACACCTCGACCCGCAGCACCGACCCCCGTGCCAGGCGAGCGGTGAGGGCGAACGGGTGGAAGATCGTCTGGCGCCAGGCTGGACCACCCGCGCGGGTGCGGATGGGCGCGATGACGTTGACGAGCTGGGCCTGGCAGGCGACGCCGACGCGATCGGCGTGGCGCAGCAGGGTGATCAGCAGGCCACCGACGACGACGGCGTCCGCCACCGTGAACTCGTCCTCGATCAGCTCGCGGGCGAAGGTCCAGTCCAGGTTCTGCTGTCCGACGAAACGGCTCTGGTACCAGACGTTCCACTCGTCGAACGAGAGCTTGAGCCTCTTGCGGCTGCGCAGCTGGGCGCCGACGCCGTCCGCGGTGGCGACGACGGCATCGATGAACGCGTCCATGTCGACCGAGCTCGCCACGAAGCTGGCGAGGTCGTCACCGATCGGCTCGTAGTAGTCGTGCAGGCTGATGTAGTCGACCTGGTCGTAGGTCTGCTCGAGCACCACGCGCTCCCAGGTGCCGAACGTCGGCATCCGTGAGTTCGAGCTGCCGACCGCGACCAGCTCGATGCGCGGGTCGACCATCCGCATGGCCTTGCCGGTCTCGGCGGCCAGCCGGCCGTACTCGTACGGCGTCTTCTGGCCCATCTGCCACGGGCCGTCCAGCTCGTTGCCAAGGCACCACAGCGCGATGTCGTGGGGCTCCTTGACGCCGTGCGAGCGGCGCAGGTCCGAGAAGAAGGTGCCCTCGCCGTGGTTGGCGTACTCGATCAGGTCGACGGCGTCCTGCACCCCGCCGGTGCCGAGGTTCACGGCCATCATCGGCTCGACGGCGGCTTCACGCGCCCAGACCATGAACTCGTTCAGGCCGACCTCGTTGGGCTCGATCCCGCGCCAGGCCAGGTCGAGGCGGGTCGGTCGCTGCGCCCGCGGCCCGACGCCGTCCTGCCAGCGGTAGCTGGAGACGAAGTTGCCGCCGGGGTAGCGCACCAGGCTGACGCCCAGCTCACGGGTCAGGTCGAGCACGTCACGACGGAACCCGTCGGTGTCGGCGCTGGGGTGCTCAGCCTCGTAGATGCCGGTGTAGACGCATCGGCCCATGTGCTCGACGAACGAGCCGAACAGGCGCCGGTCGACGGCGGCGATGGCGAAGGCGGGGTCGAGTGCGAACGTGGCCGGAGCCAGCAGCTCGCCGGGGGCGTGCGTCACGAGACCTCCATTGGTCTGGGTGACCCATTTTTATCGCGCATGTACAACGTTGTAAAGGTGAAGGGGGTAACTTTCCGGACACGTAGCGCGGGCCGTGTCCGCAGCAGCGGCCGGATAGCCTCGGCAGGTGAGAGCGACAGGGCCGGGCGCACGCGGTGTCGTCAGCCTGCGGGACGTCGCGGACCGCGCGGGGGTCTCGATCAAGACCGTCTCCAACGTGGTGCACGGCTACGTGCACGTCTCGTCCGCGACGCGCACGCGGGTGCAGGCGGTCCTGGACGAGATGAACTACCGCCCGAACCTGGCCGCGCGCACCCTGCGCAGCGCGCGGACCGGCCTGATCGCCCTCGCCGTCCCCGAGCTGGACCTGCCGTACTTCGCCGAGCTCGCGCGCCACGTCGTGCGCGAGGCCGAGCGGCACGGCTGGACCGTGCTGATCGACCAGACCGACGGGCAGCTCGAGCGCGAGCGTCAGGTCATGAACGGCATCCGGGCCCACCTGATCGACGGGGTGATCTTCAGCCCCCTGGCCGCCGGGCCGGCCGAGCTCACCGACCGCGAGGACCACACCCCCCTGGTCCTGCTGGGCGAGCGCGTGTACGACGGCCCGTTCGACCACGTCGCGATCGACAACATCGCGGCCGCCCGCATCGCGGTCGACCACCTGCTGTCCCTGGGCAGACGGCGTGTGGGGGCGATCGGCGAGCAGAACCGACCGTCGTCCGGGACGGCGCGCCTGAGGTCGCAGGGGTACGCCCAGGCGCTGACGGGCGCCGGCCTGCCGGTCGACCCCGCCAGGATCGTGCCGACCGACTCCTACCACCGGGCCGACGGCGCCGCCGCGATGGCGCAGCTGCTGGACCGCGACCCGGACGTGGACGCGGTGTTCTGCTTCAACGACCTGCTCGCTCTGGGGGCGATGCGGCTGCTGCACGAGCGCGGACGCGCCGTCCCGGGCGACGTGGCCGTCGTCGGCTTCGACGACATCGAGGAGGGCCGCTACAGCACCCCGACCCTGACCACCGTGCGCCCGGACAAGGAGCGGATCGCCCGGCTCGCGGTCGATCTGCTGGCAGCGCGACTGGACGGCAGCGACACGCAGGGGCCGCGCGAGCTGACCGCGCCGTTCGAGCTCGCCGTGCGCGAGAGCACCACCGGGGTGTCGGCCGCGCCACCCACGCCCTCGCCGGCCGTCAGAACAGGCGCGAGCCCACGTCGTCCAGGCCCCGCAGGGCGAGGTAGTCCAACGTCACGCACCTGATGCCGCGGTCGGTGGCCAGGGTGCGGGCCTGCGGCTTGATCTCCTGCGCCGCAAAGACACCGGCGACCGGCGCAAGGTGCGGGTCGCGGTTCATCAGCTCGAGGTAGCGGGTCAGCTGCTCGACCCCGTCGATGTCACCGCGCCGCTTGATCTCGACCGCCACGGCCCCGCCGCTGGCGTCGCGGCACAAGATGTCGACCGGGCCGATCGCCGTCATGTGCTCGCGGCGCACCAGCGACCAGCCGTCACCGAGGGTCTGGATCTGCTCGGCGAGCAGGTGCTGCAGGTGGGCCTCGACGCCGTCCTTGACCAGACCGGGGTCGACGCCGAGCTCGTGCGCGCTGTCGTGCAGCACCTCGTGCACGTGCACCTGCAGCCGGTCGTCCGTCTTGGCCTGCTGCACCGTCCAGACCTCGACGACCCCCTCGGCGGCGTCGACGTCGGACGGCGGCCCCCCGCTGAGCGCGCACGGCGGGCTCATCCAGTTCAGTGGCTTGTACGACCCACCGTCGGAGTGCACCAGCACGCTGCCGTCGGCCTTGACCATCAGCAGCCGGGTGGCGAAGGGGAGGTGGGCGGTGAGTCGACCGACGTAGTCGACCGAGCACCGCGCGATGACCAGGCGCACGGCGTCACCTTAGCCAGGGGGTCAGTCGTCGAAGTACTGCCGTGTCGTGCGCACGATGACGCGGACGCCGCCCGGCTGGCTCAGCGCGGCCCGAACCGCGTCCGCGTCGCCGGCCACCACCTGCGGGCCGTAGCCCGGGATGGGGTCGATGCCGATGGCGCCGGCCACGCGGACGTCCACGCTGACCTGCCCCGCCGTGCCGGTGTACGAGCCGCTGGCGTCGCCGCCGTATGAGGGCTCGTCCAGACCGGCCCCGTCGTACGCCGGCTGGAGTCCGGTCGCCCGCAGCGCGGCGTCGACGCGGGTCGCCGCGTCGGGCACGCCAGGCTCCGGCGCCATGACGACCACGACGTCCGTGAGCTCGCAGCGCAGCTTGAAGCCGTCGTGTCGCTTCCAGTTGTTCTCGCCCTCGCGGCACTCGTCGGTGCGCGCGCGGACCAGCTCTGCGCCACCGACCACCGGCAGCATCGACGACGTGAGCCGGTCCAGCGGCGCCCCCGCGCGCTCGCGGGCCCGCACGACCGGGCGGTCGCCGGCATGCGGTTGCGGACGGATCCCGTCCCAGCCACCGGAGAACGACCACGCGAGGGCGGCGAGCAGGATCAGGGGCACGACGACCAGCACCACGGTGGCACCGATGAGCCACTTCGCCCAGGTCGGCAGGCGTCGTCTGGCCAGGGGTGGGGACGTCGCCGGTGGGTAGCTCATGGCTCCAGCGTCGCGCCGTCCGGCCGTCGTGTCCGCGAGATGGCGGATCCGGTGCGGTGCGTGGCCTGCGTCACGACGGCCGGACGACGGCACCGGCCTCTGCGAGGATGTGGCAGTCGGTAACGGGGGTCCACGAGAGGTGACGCGATGGCGCGGGAGATCAGCACGGTGGGCGTGATCGGGCTCGGCACGATGGGGGCCGGGATCGTCGAGGTGCTGGCGCGCAACGGTTTAGCGGTCGTGGCCGTCGAGGCGGACCCCGCGGGCCTGGACCGCGGCCGCGCTCACCTGCAGGCCTCGACCACCCGCGCGGTGCTGCGCGGCAAGCTGACCGAGGGCGAGCAGACCGACCTGCTGTCGCGGGTGGACTTCGCCGACAGCCTCACCGCTCTCGCCGCCTGCGATCTCGTGGTCGAGGCCGTGCCCGAGCGGCTGGACCTCAAGCGCGAGCTGTTCACCAGGCTGGACGCGATCGTCGGCCCGGACGCCATCATCGCGACGAACACCTCGAGCCTGTCGGTCACCGAGATCTCGGTGGCGACCCAGACGCCGCACCGCGTCGTGGGGCTGCACTTCTTCAACCCGGCGCCGGTGCAGAAGTTCGTCGAGGTGATCCGCACCGTCGTGACCGACGACGCCGTGGTCGACGACGTCACCGCCCTGGCCCGGCGGATCGGCAAGCTGCCGGTCGTGGTGTCGGACAAGGCCGGGTTCATCGCCAACGCCCTGCTGTTCGGCTACCTCAACCACGCGGTGTCGATGTACGAGTCCAGGTACGCCAGCCGGGAGGACATCGACGCGGCGATGCAGCTGGGCTGCGGGCTGCCGATGGGCCCGCTGGCGCTGATGGACCTGATCGGGCTCGACACCGCCTACGAGATCCTCGACACGATGTACAAGCAGGGCCGCGACCGGCTGCATGCGCCGACGCCGATCCTGAAGCAGATGACCCCCGCCGGCCTGCGGGGGCGCAAGTCCGGTCGCGGCTTCTACACCTACGCCGAGCCCGGCTCCGGCAAGGTGGTCGATGACCACCTGACCCCGCCGCCGCCGTCCGCGACCACGACCGGGCGTGCGGTGCGCAGCGTCGGTGTCGTCGGGTCGGGCACCATGGCCGCGGGGATCGTCGAGGTGTTCGCCAAGGCCGGCTTCGACGTCCTGATGGTTGCGCGTGGTGAGGCCAAGGTGCAGACCGCGCTGGCGTCGGTCACCCGCAGCCTCGAGAAAGCTGTGCAGCGCGGCAAGCTCGACGAGGCCGCGCGCGACAGCGCGCTGGCCCGGATCACCGGCAGCGGGCGGCTGGACGACCTCGCCGACGTCGACCTGGTGGTCGAGGCGGTGGTCGAGGACCTCGCGGTCAAGCAGGCGCTGTTCGAGAACCTCGACGAGATCTGCAAGCCGGGGGCCGTGCTCGCGACCACGACCTCGTCGCTGCCGGTCGTGCAGCTCGCGGCCTCGACCCGGCGGGCCGGTGACGTGGTCGGCCTGCACTTCTTCAACCCCGCGCCCGTCATGCGGCTGGTCGAGGTGGTGCACGCGGTGACGACCGAGGCCGACGTGGTCGCGACGGCCGTCGAGGTCTGCCGGCGGCTGGGCAAGCACCCGGTGACCTGCGCCGACCGGTCGGGGTTCATCGCCAATGCCCTGCTGTTCCCCTACCTCAACGACGCGGTCAAGATGCTGGACGCGCAGTACGCCAGCGCCGACGACATCGACGCCGCGATGCGGGCCGGCTGCGGGTACCCGATGGGGCCCTTCGAGCTGCTCGACGTCGTCGGGCTCGACGTGTCGCTGGCGATCCAGCGCGAGCTCTACCTGGAGTTCCGCGAGCGCGGGTTCAGCCCGTCACCGCTGCTCGAGCACCTGGTGACCGCGGGCTACCTCGGCCGCAAGGCGGGCCGCGGCTTCCGCTCGCACGCCTGAGGGACACTGGTGGGGTGCCCCGCGCGAACCGTCGTCGCCGCGACGACCCCGAGCTCGACCTGGCCCGCGCCGTCGGTGGCACCGCGCGCCGCGAGGCGCACCCGGACGGCGAGTGGTTCGTCCGCCGGATCACCGGGGCGGGGTCGGCCAAGACCTACCGCTGCCCCGGCTGCGACCACGAGGTGCCCGCGGGCCGCGCACACGTGGTGGCCTGGCCCGCGGACGGCCCGCGCAGCGACGCCGCGGCGCTGGGCGACCGCCGACACTGGCACACCCCGTGCTGGTCGGCCCGAGGCCGCCGCCGCTGGGGTCACACCGACCCAGCAATCAGGGACCGGTGGCCAGGTCGTACGTCGACAGGTCCGGCAGCGTCCAGCCGGCGCCGGGCTCGTGGCTGACCCGCACCACGTCGGCGACGGCCACGACGGGGATCAGCCCGTACACGTGGGGGTAGGGGCCGTCGTCCGCACCGGGCACGTCCTCCCATCGCACCGTCGCGCCCTCGTGGTCGAGCCGGTCGAGGTCGACCACCAGGACGTCGACCGCGGGCACGTCGGCGTAGTACCGCGTGAGGACGCCGGGCAGCTGGGCGGCGGTCGAGGCGTGCACGAAGTCGGCCTCGGCCAGGGTCACCCCCCGCGTCGACACGTCGTAGCTGCCGCTGTCGTGGGCGGCTGACCAGTCCTCCGGCAGGGCGGCGTGCAGGATGCGCATGGCTCGAGCCTAGGGTGCGCGGGTGAGGACGACCCGATGACCGAGACCACGATCCGGGCCAACACCGTGCTGCCGGCCCGGCGCAGCGACATCGAGCTGCACACCGCCGACGGGCTGACGCTGGTCGGCGAGCTGGCGCTGCCGCTGGATCGCGACCCCGTCGCGACGCTGGTCACCCTGCACCCGCTGCCCTCCGGCGGCGGGTACATGGACAGCCACGTGCTGCGCAAGGCGTCCTGGCGGCTGCCGGCGCTGGCCGACGTGGCGGTGCTGCGCTTCAACACCCGCGGCACGACCAGCGTGCGCGGCACCAGCGAGGGGATGTTCGACGAGGGCCGCGACGAGGGGTACGACGTCGCGGCCGCGATCGCTTTCGCGGTCGATCACGACCTGCCGCACCGCTGGCTGCTGGGCTGGAGCTTCGGCACCGACCTGGCGCTGATGCACGGCTGCGACCCGGGCATCGAGGGCGCGATCCTGCTCAGCCCGCCGCTGCGCTACAGCGCCCCGTCCGACCTGGCCCGCTGGGCGGCGTCCGGCACTCCGGTGCTGGCCCTGGTGCCCGAGCACGACGACTACCTGCGCCCGGCCGAGGCCGCCCGGCGGTTCGCGGTGGCGCCGAACGTCGAGGTGGTCGGCGTCGAGGGCGCCAAGCACCTGTGGGTGGGCGAGCCGTTCGTGCGCCGGGTGCTCGACGAGGTGGTGGCGCGGGTTGCGCCGGGGGGCTCGCCGCTGCCCACCACCTGGGACGGCCCGTTCGAGGTGTGGCGCGACCCCAAGCTGGGCTGAGCCGCTGCGCTGCGCCTACTCGGTGTGCTGCCGGGGCAGCAGCACCTCCTCGTAGATCAGCAGCAGTCCGGCGGCGGCGGGGGTCGCCAGCAGCGCGCCGAGGACGCCGAGCAGGCTCGCGCCGATCAGGGCCGCGATGACGGTCACCGAGCCGGGCACCGAGACGGTGCGCTTCATCACCCGCGGCGCGATCACGTAGTTCTCGACCTGCTGGTAGAGCACGTAGTAGAGGGCGACGACGATCGCGTCGCTGGTCGAGCTGAACAGGGCGACCACGAGGACGACGAGCGCGCCGATCGTGGCCCCGATCATCGGTATCAGGCCGAGCACCCCGACGATGACCGCCAGCACGGCGGCGTACGGGATGCCGATGATCGACATCATCAGGTAGCTGCACACGCCGTTGATCGTCGCGACGCCGAGCTGGCCGATGAAGTAGCCGCCCACCCGTCGGGTGATCTCCTCGGACAGGAACGTCACGCGCTGGCGGCGGCTGCGCGGCACCATGCGGTAGGCCGAGGCCTTGACCGCGGGCAGCGAGGCCAGGAAGTACAGCGTCAGCACCAGGACGGTGAACGCGCTGAAGAACCCCGACAACACGGCCTTGCCGGCGCCGAGCACCCCGCCGAACAGCGAGGTCCACAGGCTCTGGTCCTTGGCCCGGCGGGTCAGCTGGTCCTGGATCGTCGTCAGCACGCCGTAATGGTCGTCCAGGCTGCGCAGGGTGCGGTTCTTCAGCAGGTTGTCGGTCAGCTGGGGGGCCGATGCGGCCAGGTCGGAGGCCTCCTTGATCACCAGCGGCACGATCAGCGCCACGACGCCGGCGAACACGGCCACCACCAGCACGAGCACGACGGCGACCGCCCAGCGACGGCGCAGCCCGCGGCCCTGCAGCAGCTGCACCATCGGGTCGAGCCCGAGGGCCAGGAACAGCGAGACGACGAGCAGGGTGAGCACCGAGGTGACCATCGTGATGGCGTGCACCAGGCCGTAGCCGGCGAGCACTCCGAGCGCGCCGACGAACCCGACGTAGAACGGCGAGCGGCGGTTCAGTGGCTTGCCGGGCACCCCGAAGCCGCCCTCGGCGCCCTCGGGCTCGCCGTGACGATCGGACTGGCGCTCGACGCGGCGGTCGGTCGGCCGCTCGACCTGCCGGTCGCCGGGCGCCGACTCGGGGGCGTCCGGCTCGTCGGGGGTCATGACCGGCGAGCCTAGCGACCGGGCGCGGGCGTCGCGGCCCGCTCAGACGTCGCGGAACCGCATCAGCTGGGGCAGCAGCCGCTCGCGCATCGCGTCGTCGCGCACGCCGAGCCCTTCCTCGGGTGCCAGGGCGAGCACGCCGACCTTGCCCTGGTGCAGGTTGTGCTGGACGTCGTACGCCGCCTGCCCGGCCTGCTCGAGCGGGTGCACGCGCGAGAGGGTGGGGTGGATCAGGCCACGCGCGATCAGGTCGTTGGCCGCCCACGCCTCGCGGTAGTTCGCGAAGTGCGACCCCTGGATCCGCTTGAGGTGCATCCACAGGTAGCGGTTGTCGTACTCGTGCAGGAACCCCGACGTCGACGCGCAGGTGACGATCGTGCCGCCGCGCCGGGTGACGTAGACGCTGGCACCGAAGGTCTCGCGCCCCGGGTGCTCGAACGTGATGTCGACGTCGCGGCCGCCGGTCAGCTCACGGATGCGCGCTCCGAGGCGCTTCCACTCGGCCGGGTCCTGGGTGCGCTCGTCCTTCCAGAACCGGTACCCCTCCGCCTGGCGGTCGATCACCAGCTCGGCGCCCATGGCGCGGCAGATCTGCGCCTTGTCCGCGCTGGAGACCACGCACACGGGCGTGGCTCCGGCGGCCAGCGCCATCTGGGTCGCGTACGAGCCCAGGCCGCCGGACGCGCCCCAGATCAGCACCGTGTCGCCCAGCTTCATCGCGGCCCCGTTCCTGGACACCAGCTGGCGGTACGCCGTGCTGTTGACCAGGCCCGGGGCGGCCGCCTCCTCCCAGGTCAGGTGGGCCGGCTTGGGCATCAGCTGGTTGGCCTTGACGACGGCCAGCTCGGCCAGGCCACCGAAGTTGGTCTCGAAGCCCCAGATCCGCTGCTCGGGGTCGAGCATCGTGTCGTCGTGCCCGTCGGCGTGCTCGAGCTCGACCGACAGGCAGTGCGCCACGACCTCGGCCCCGGGCTGCCACCCGTGCACCCCGGGCCCGGTGCGCAACACCACGCCGGACAGGTCCGAGCCCACCACGTGGTACGGCAGGTCGTGCCGCTTGGCGACCGGCGACGTGCGGCCGTAGCGGCGCAGGAAGCCGAACGTCGACACCGGTTCGAAGATCGAGGTCCACACGGTGTTGTAGTTGATGGCGCTGGCCATCACCGCCACCAGCGCCTCGCCCGCGGCCAGCTCGGGCACGGGGACGTCGTCCAGGTGCAGGCTGAGCCGGGGGTCCTTCTGGGCGGCCGGCAGGCCCTCGAACATCTCCTGCTCGTCCTCGTGCACCGTGGTGCCGCGGTAGGTCTGCGGCAGGGCCAGCGACGCGAACGCTCCCGGCGTCCGGTCGCCGGACAGGATGGCCTCGAGGATCTGCTGCACGGCGCGTACCTCCTGCAGTGGCGTGGGTTGGCCGAGGTTAGCGTCGAAGGTCGTTGTGCCGTCTGGGGTGTGACCGATGACACGCAGCCTTCAGGCGGGCTGCACGAGCTCGACGAGCACCCCGCCGGCGTCCTTGGGGTGGATGAAGTTGATCCGGCTGCCCGCCGTGCCGCGCCGCGGGGCGTCGTACAGCAGCCGCACCCCCCGACCGACCAGCGTCGCGCAGACGGCGTCGATGTCGGTGACCCGGTACGCCACCTGCTGCAGGCCCGGGCCGCGTCGGTCGAGGAACGTCGCGATGGTGGACTGCGGCGTCAGCGGCGCGAGCAGCTGGACGCACGACCCCGACTCGCCGACGGCCATCATCGCCTCCTCGACGCCCTGCTCCTCGTTGACCTCGCGGTGGGCCAGCGACATGCCGAAGGTGTTGCGGTAGAACGCGATCGCCGCATCGAGGTCAGCGACGGCAACCCCCACGTGGTCGATGTCGGTGAACAACCCGTCGGTCCCGGACGTCGGCGCGTGGTCGTGGCTCATCGCCCGAGGCTACGCTGGGAGAGCCCGCGCACGACGTCGCCGTGGGCCCGATCGTGGAGGTCAACCGTGTCCGCTGCAGCGCCCCGCTCGTCCGTCATCGTCGCCGGTGCCCGCACCCCGATGGGCCGCCTGCTGGGCTCGCTCAGCGGCCTCAGCGGGGCCGACCTCGGGGCGGTCGCGATCCGGGGGGCGCTGGAGAAGGCCGGTGTGGCACCCGGCCAGGTCGAGTACGTGATCATGGGCCAGGTGCTGACCGCCGGCGCGGGCCAGATGCCCGCCCGTCAGGCCGCCGCCAAGGCGGGCATCCCCCTGACCGTGCCGTCGCTGTCGGTCAACAAGGTCTGCCTGTCGGGCATCGAGGCGATCGCCCTGGCCGACCAGCTGATCCGGGCCGGTGAGTTCGACGTCGTGGTCGCCGGCGGTCAGGAGTCGATGAGCCAGGCGCCGCACCTGCTCGAGGGGTCGCGGTCCGGCTTCAAGTTCGGTGACGTCACGATGCGCGACCACATGGCGCACGACGGGCTGTGGGACGTCTTCACCGACCAGGCCATGGGCGGGCTGACCGAGGCTGCCAACGAGGGCGACGGCGCGTTCACCCGCGAGGAGCAGGACGCGTTCAGCGCCCGCAGCCACCAGCTGGCAGCCCGGGCCTGGAAGGACGGGCTGTTCGACGACGAGGTCGTCTCGGTGCCGATCCCGCAGCGCAAGGGCGAGCCGATCGCGTTCCGCGAGGACGAGGGCATCCGCGCCGACACGACCGTCGAGTCCCTGGGCCGGCTGCGCCCCGCCTTCGCCGCGGACGGCACCATCACCGCGGGATCGGCCTCGCAGATCTCGGACGGCGCCGCCGCCGTCGTGGTCATGAGCCGGGCCAAGGCCGACGAGCTGGGACTGGCCTGGCTGGCCGAGATCGGTGCCCACGGCGTGGTGGCCGGGCCCGACTCGACGTTGCAGCAGCAGCCGGCCCGCGCCATCGCGCGGGCCTGCGAGAAGGAGGGCATCACGCCCGCCGAGCTCGACCTGGTCGAGATCAACGAGGCGTTCGCCGCCGTCGGGCTGGCCTCGACGCGCGAGCTCGGCCTGGACCCGGACAAGGTCAACGTCAACGGCGGCGCCATCGCCCTGGGCCACCCGATCGGCATGTCCGGTGCGCG
>JACMOY010000322.1 GCA_014377795.1 Actinomycetota bacterium
CAGCGGGCTCGACGTCACCGGCGCCCTGGTGGGCGAGCGGTGGCGGATCGGCGGCCCGGACGGCGTCGTCGTCGAGGTGGCCCAGCCGCGGATCCCGTGCGCGACCTTCAAGGGCTGGATGGGCCCGGCGCGGTGGGTGCGCCGCTTCACCGGGCACGGCGCGCCGGGCGCCTACCTGCGCGTCGTCGTCGAGGGCACGGTGACCGTCGGCGACGAGATCGAGGTGGTGCACCGACCCGGGCACGGCGTGAGCATCGGCGCGTGCTTCGTCGACCTCGGGCCCGACGTCGGGCGCCGGCTGCTCGACGCCGCCGCCACGGGGCGCCTCGACCTGGCCGACTCGTTGCGCGCGTACGCCGAGCGAGCCGTCGCGCGAGCCTGAGCCCATCGGGGCAACCTGCCGTCACCACTGACCCGCGGTTGCACCGTTCGTGCTCTGCGACACTGGACGCCGTGCCCAGCGCCCTGCCGGACGGCGATCCCGCTCCCACCGACGGCTCACTGCCCGAGGCAGCGCTCGCGCACCTGGGGCACGGCCCGTTCGGGGTCTACCTGCACGTCCCGTTCTGCGCGGTGCGGTGCGGGTACTGCGACTACAACACCTACACGGCCACCGAGCTGGGCGGCGGCGCCGACCAGGCGGCGTACGCCGGCACCGCGGCGGCCGAGCTGAGGCTGGCGGCCGCCGTGCTGGGCCCCGGCGTCCCTGCGGCCCGGACCGTGTTCGTCGGCGGCGGGACCCCGACCCTGCTGCCGGTCGACGACCTCGGGCGGCTGCTCGACACGGTGCGCACCGAGCTGGGCCTGGCGGCGGACGCCGAGGTGACGACCGAGGCCAACCCCGACTCGGTGACTGCCGAGTCACTGCAGGCGTTGCGCAACAACGGTTTCACCCGCGTCAGCTTCGGGATGCAGTCCGCAGTGCCGCACGTGCTGCGCACGCTCGACCGCACCCACGACCCCGACCGGGTGCCGCTGGTGGTCGGTTGGGCCAGGGACGCCGGTCTCGACGTCAGCCTCGACCTGATCTACGGCACCCCCGGTGAGTCGCTGCAGGACTGGGCGATCAGCCTCGCGGCTGCGGTGGCCTGCGCGCCCGACCACGTCTCGGCGTACGCGCTGGTGGTGGAGGAGGGCACCCGGATGGCCGGGCAGGTGCGCCGCGGCGAGCTGCCGCTGCCCGACGACGACGACCTCGCCGACAAGTACGAGCTCGCCGACCAGAGCCTGACGGCAGCCGGCCTGCAGTGGTACGAGGTCAGCAGCTGGTCGACCGGCGCAGCCACCCGCTGTCGGCACAACGTGGGCTACTGGGACGACGGCGACTGGTGGGGTGTGGGGCCGGGCGCGCACAGCCACGTCGGGGGGGTGCGCTGGTGGAACGTCAAGCACCCCAGCGCCTACGCCCAGCGGATGGCGGCCGGACTCAGCCCGGCGCAGGCGCGCGAGGTGCTCGACCCCGACCAGCGGAACGCCGAGCGCGTGCTGCTCGGCGTGCGGCTGCGCGAAGGGCTGGCGACCGACGTCCTGGCGGCGCCCGGACGTCGGGCCGTCGCCGGGCTGGTGGCCGACGGCCTGCTCGACGGGCGGACGGCGATCGGCGGGCGAGCCGTGCTCACCAGCCGCGGCCGGTTGCTGGCCGACACGGTGGTCCGCGCCCTGCTGGCTACGTGACCAGCCGCAGGGTGAACGGGTAGCGGTACTCCTCGCCCTTGTTGGCCGCCAGGGCCGCGATGATCGAGAGCACCAGCGCTGCGATGCCGATGACCGCGAAGGTCACGAAGCCGACGAGGATCAACATCAGCACCACCGAGATCGCCAGCCCGATGTAGACGGTGATCCAGAAGTTCAGCGCCTCGAGGGCGTGCCGGCGCAGGAACGGGCTGCGGTCCTTGAAGACCAGGAACACCACCAGCGGGCCGAGCGGGGCGATCGCGACGATGCTGCCGGCGATCCACGACAGGTGGGCCAGCAGCCCCCACAGCCGCTCGTCCGAGGGGCTCATCGTGCTGACGCCGGGCGCACCGTACCCACCGGCGCCCGCGGGCGGCCCGTAGGCCGGTGGCGGTGGTTCCGAGGGTGGGGGTGGGGGAGTCGGGCTCCCGTAGGTCGGTTCCGGCTGGTCCTGCGTCACGGCGTCCTCCCGGTGCCTGCCGTCCCCGCTACGGGGACGACACCAGCGTAAGGCGGTGCCGGGGGGCGCCGACAGGGACTTTCGACCGTGATCCCAGGCCGGCTGACCGGGCAGCCTCAGCGGTCCGCGGTGTCGCCGGTGACGAAGTCGATCAGCTCCTCGACCTTGGCGAGCAGCGCCGGCTCGAGGTCGGCGTACGACCAGACGGTGCCCAGGATGCGCTTCCAGCCGCGCGCGACGTCGGCCTGGTCCGCGTGCGGCCAGCCGAGGTGGGCCAGCACGCCGTGCTTCCACTCGACGTCACGCGGGATGAGCGGCCAGGTGTCCAGGCCGAGGCGCTGCGGGCGCACCGACTGCCAGACGTCGACGTAGGGGTGGCCGACCACGGTCAGGTAGGGCCCGAACCGCGTGAGCGCCCGCGCCTCGGCCACCAGCCGGGTCTCCTTCGAGCCGGGCACCAGGTGGTCGACCAGCACGCCCAGCCGGCGCCCCGGGCCGGGGGCGAAGTCGCGGACTGCACCGGCGAGGTCGTCGACGCCGTCCAGCATCTCGACCACGACGCCCTCGACCCGCAGGTCGTCGCCCCACACCTTCTCGACCAGCTCGGCGTCGTGCCGGCCCTCGACCCAGATCCGCGAGCCGCGGGCGGTCCGCGCCCGCAGGCCGGCAACCACGCTCGACCCGCTCGCGGTGCGGGTGGCGCCGGCGCTCGCGGGCGCCCGGGGCGGGACGAGCAGCACGGGGGCGCCGTCCAGCAGGAACCCGGGCCCCAGCGGGAACCCGCGGCTGCGACCCCGGCGGTCCTCCAGGTGCACGACGTGCACGCCGCCCGCCTTCTCGACCCGGACGACGGCCCCGCACCAGCCGGTCTCGACGTCCTCGACGACCAGCCCGCGCTCGGCGACCACCTCGGTGCTGCGCCCGCGCGGGGGCACCTTCCAGTCACCGGCGAGGACGTCGGCCCCGTAGCGGCCGGGCGGGTCGGGGACGGCGGGGCTCACCGTCCGCAGACTACGGCCGGCGGGTCGCCGGAACGGTCCACGACACCGCGGTCGCGTAGGCTTGGCACTCAGTGTCAGGGAGTGCCAGTGCAGCGGCGAGGAGGTGGGGCCAGGTGAGCGACGAACGACGCCTCGCCGTCCTTCGTGCCATCGTCGAGGACTACGTGCACACCCGTGAGCCGGTCGGGTCCAAGGCCCTGGTCGAGCGGCACCCGTTCGGGGTGTCCAGCGCGACGATCCGCCACGACATGGCCGTGCTCGAGGACGAGGGCCTGATCGTCCAGCCGCACACCAGCGCAGGGCGGGTGCCCACCGACGCGGGCTACCGGCTGTTCGTCGACCGCCTGGCCGAGGTGCGCGCGATGTCGCAGCCCGAGCGCAAGGCCATCTCGGGGTTCTTGTCCGGTGCGGTCGACCTGGACGACGTCGTCGACCGCACGGTGCGTCTGCTCGCGTCGCTGACCCGGCAGGTCACCGTCGTCCAGTACCCCTCCCTGAGCCGCTCGACGGTGCGCCACGTCGAGCTCGTGCCGCTGGGCGGACGACGGGTGCTCGTGGTGCTGATCGCCGGCACCGGCCGGGTCGAGCAGCGCATCGTCGAGGCCCCCGGCGAGGTGGACGAGAACGTCCTGTCCGACGTCCGGGCCCGGGTCAACGTCGAGTCGGCGGGTCGCCAGCTGACCGAGGCGTCCGCGCGGCTGCAGGCGCTGCCCGACCAGCTGGACCCGGCCCACCGCGACCTGGTGCGCGCGGTCGTGCGGGCCCTGGACGAGGCGCTGGTCGAGGAGCGCGAGGAGCGCGTCGTCCTCGCGGGCGCGGCCAACCTGGCCCGGTTCGGCCCCGACTTCGCCAGCAGCATCGGCCCGGTGCTCGACGCGCTCGAGGAGCACGTGGTGCTGCTGCGGCTGCTCGGTGAGCTCTCGGTCGACCGCACGGCCGTGGCCGTGCGGATCGGCAGCGAGCACGGGCACGAGGGGCTGCGCTCGACCTCGGTCGTCACCTCCGGCTACGGCGGCGCGGACGTCGTCGCCGGCCTCGGGGTGCTCGGCCCGACCCGGATGGACTACCCGACCACCATGGCCACCGTGCGCGCCGTGGCGAGCTACGTGTCGCGGCTGCTCGACGGCTGAGCTGATCCACTCTGACCTGCCCGACCGCCGGCGCCCATCGCGCCCCGCCCGTCCCCGATCCGAAGGCAACGACCTGTGAGTGACCACTACGAGACGCTGGGCGTCGCCCGCGACGCATCCGGCGACCAGGTGAAGAAGGCGTACCGCAAGCTGGCGAGGCAGCTGCACCCGGACGTGAACGCGGCCCCGGACGCCGAGGAGCGGTTCAAGTCGGTGAGCCAGGCGTACGACGTGCTGGCCGACCCCGACAAGCGCGCCGCCTACGACCGCGGCGGCGACCCCTACGGCGGCGCCGGTGGCGCCGACGGCCAGGGCTTCTCGTTCACCGACATCATGGACGCGTTCTTCGGTGGCCAGGGCGGTGCCGGTGCCCGCGGCCCGCGCCCCCGCCAGCGCCGCGGCCAGGACGCCCTGATCCGGCTGCAGGTCGACCTGTCCGAGGCCACCTTCGGCGCCGAGCGCGAGATCGCCGTCGACACCGCCGTCGGCTGTCCGACCTGCGACGGGTCGGGCGCCCAGCCGGGCACCGGCACCCGGCGCTGCGAGGTGTGCGGCGGCCGCGGCGAGGTGCAGCAGGTGCAGCGTTCGTTCCTCGGCCAGGTGATGACCTCGCGCCCGTGCACCACCTGCCAGGGCTACGGCAGCGTGATCGCGCACCCGTGCGTGCAGTGCTCCGGCGACGGGCGGGTGCGCTCGCGCCGCACGCTCACCATCCGGGTGCCCGCCGGCGTCGACACCGGCACCCGCATCCAGCTCGCCGGCGAGGGTGAGGTCGGCGCCGGCAACGGGCCGCCCGGCGACCTGTACGTCGAGGTGGTGGTCTCGCAGCACGAGTCCTTCGTGCGCCGCGGCGACGACCTGCACGCCACGGTGTCGGTGCCGATGACCGCGGCGGCGCTGGGCACCAGCATCGAGCTCGACACCCTGGACGGTCAGCGCACGCTCGAGATCGACCCCGGCACGCAGTCCGGTGAGGCCCGCACCCTGCGTGGGCTCGGCGTCACGCACCTGCGCGCCGGGGGCCGGGGCGACCTGGTTGTCCACGTCGAAGTCCTGACCCCCAAGAACCTGGACGACGAGCAGCGCCGACTGCTCACCGAGCTGGCCGAGCGCCGCGGCGAGCAGCGGCCCGACGGCCGGTTCGACCAGCACGGCTCGGGCCTGTTCCACCGACTGCGCGACGCCCTCAGCGGCAAGTGAGCGCGCCGCTGTTCCTCGTGGACGCCGGCTCGCTGGCGACCGCGACGGCCGGCGGGTCGCTGGTGCTCGGGGGCAGCGAGGGACGCCACGCGGCGACCGTCCGGCGGATCGCAGTGGGCGAGAGCGTCGACGTCAGCGACGGACGGGGGGTCGTGGCGCGCTGCGTCGTGACGTCCGTCGGCCGCGACGAGCTGGTGCTGCAGGTCGTCTCAGCCGCGGCGCTGCCGGCCCCGGTGCCGCGCTTCGTGCTGGTCCAGGCGCTGGCCAAGGGTGGTCGCGACGACCTCGCGGTCGAGACCGCCACCGAGCTCGGCGTCGACGAGATCGTCCCCTGGCAGGCCGAGCGCTCGGTCGTGCAGTGGCGGGGCGAGCGCGGTGAGAAGGCCCGCGCCGGCTGGGCCGCCACCGCCCGTGCGGCCGCCAAGCAGTCCCGACGCCCCCGTCTGCCTGAGGTGTCCGCGCTCGTCACCGGCTCCGGCGTCCGACTCCGGATCGAGCAGGCGGCGCTCGCGGTCGTGCTGCACGAGGAGGCGACGTCGCCCCTCGCGGCGGTCGCGCTGCCCGCTGACGGCGAGGTGCTGCTGGTGGTAGGCCCCGAGGGCGGGATCTCGCCGCAGGAGCTGGCCTCGTTCACGGCAGCCGGTGCTACGGCGTACCGGCTCGGGCCGCACGTGCTGCGCTCCTCGACCGCCGGGCCCGCAGCGCTTGCCGTCCTGTCGGCTCTGAGCCGCTGGCGCTGAGAACCTGACTACTCGTCGGTGCTGGCGGTGACCGAGCGGTGCGCGGCGAGCAGCTCGACCTCGGGTCGCTGCGCGACGAGGTTCTCGACGGCGTCCAGCACCTCGACGACGTGCGCGCGGTCGGCGGCCACCAGCGTCGCGCCGATGCTCGCCCGGCGGTGCAGGTCGAGGGCGTCGACCTCGGCCGCCGCCACCTCGAACCGGCGGCGCAGCTCGGCCACCAGGGGGCGCACCACCGAGCGCTTGTCCTTCAGCGAGTGCACGTCGCCGAGCAGCAGGTCGACCTCGATCCACCCGATCCACATGCCGGCGAGTGTGCCACCGCGCTGGGTGCGGCGGGCCCGGCCGTGGTTAGCCTGGGGGTCGTGAGCACCGAACCGCGCCGCGACCGCGACTGCCTGTTCTGCCGGATCGTCGCGGGTGAGGTGCCCGCGGACGTCGTCGGCCAGGACGAGCGGGTGATGGCCTTTCGCGACGTGACGCCGCAGGCGCCGGTGCACGTGCTCGTCGTGCCGCGTGAGCACCACGCGGACGTCGCGACGCTGGCCGTGGCCGACCCCGACGCCCTGGTCGCGCTGGTGCGGATGGGTTCGCAGATCGCCCAGGACGAGGTGGGCGGGCAGTTCCGGCTGGTCTTCAACTCGGGCCCGGACGCGGGTCAGAGCGTCTACCACGTGCACGGTCACGTGCTCGGTGGTCGCTCGCTGACCTGGCCGCCGGGATGACACCGGGCCCGGACCGGCCGGGGACGGTACTGTGAAGGAGTCGTTACCCGCACCAGAGAGGGCGATCAGGCCGCAGGCCGACCATGGCTGACTCCACCAGACCCGCGAACGGCACCACCCCCCACGGCTCCGTCGGCGAGCCCGACCCGGTCGGCGAGCCACAGACGCTGGTGATCTCACCCGACGTCCCGATGGTCGCCCTGCTCGGCCCGGCCGACGAGCTGCTGCGCACGATCGAGCGGGCGTTCCCCCAGCTCGACGTGCTCGTCCGCGGCAACGAGATCACCGCGACCGGCCCCGCCGCCGAGGTCGCCCTGCTCGAGCGGCTGCTCGACGAGCTGCTCGCGGTCATCGCCGCCGGCCAGCCGCTGAGCCGCGACAACGTCGACCGCGCGATCGTCATGCTGCGCCAGCAGACCACCGAGCGGCCGGCCGACGTCCTCACCCTGAACATCTTGTCCAGCCGCGGCAAGACGATCCGGCCCAAGACGCTGAACCAGAAGCACTACGTCGACGCCATCGACGACCACACGATCACGTTCGGCATCGGCCCCGCAGGCACCGGCAAGACCTACCTGGCGATGGCCAAGGCGGTGCAGGCGCTGCAGGCCAAGAAGGTCAGCCGGATCGTCCTGACCCGCCCCGCGGTCGAGGCCGGCGAGCGGCTGGGGTCCTTGCCCGGCACGCGCACCGACAAGACCGCCCCGTACCTGCGGCCGCTCTACGACGCGCTGCACGACATGCTCGACCCCGAGTCGATCCCGCGGCTGATGGCGGCCGGGACGATCGAGGTCGCCCCGCTCGCGTACATGCGCGGCCGCACGCTGAACGACGCGTTCATCATCCTGGACGAGGCGCAGAACACCTCCGCCGAGCAGATGAAGATGTTCCTCACCCGGCTCGGGTTCGGCTCAAAGATGGTCGTCACCGGTGACGTCACCCAGGTCGACCTGCCGGTCGCCACGACGTCCGGGCTGCGCGTGGTGCAGGACATCCTGGCCGGCATCGACGACGTGCACTTCAGCCTGCTCACCAGCAGCGACGTGGTCCGGCACCGTCTGGTGGGCGAGATCGTCGACGCGTACGGGCGCTACGAAGCCGGACGCTCGGCGGTCGTGGCCGGCCACCGGCCCGAGCCGCCCATGCGCCGCGCCCGCTGATGGTCTGGCCGTGAGGACCGGGCTGTGAGCATCGAGGTCAACAACGAGTCGGCGTCCGAGGTCGACGAGCACGAGCTCGTCACGCTCTCGCGCTACGTCCTGGACGCGATGCGCGTGCACCCGCGGGCCGAGCTGTCGATCGTGCTGCTCGACGAGGCGGCGATGGAGCGGCTGCACGTGCAGTGGATGGACCTGCCCGGCCCCACCGACGTCATGAGCTTCCCGATGGACGAGCTGCGGCCCGGCCGCGACGACGAGGAGCCCGACGAGGGTCTGCTCGGCGACGTCGTGCTGTGCCCCACCGTCGCCGCCCGGCAGGCCGTCGAGGCCGGGCACGCGACGCAGGAGGAGCTGCTGCTGCTCACGACGCACGGCATCCTGCACCTGCTGGGGTTCGACCACGCCGAGCCCGAGCAGGAGAAGGAGATGTTCGACCTGCAGCGCCGGCTGCTGCTGACCTACCTCGCCGGCCGTGGGTCCGGGTCTGCCGCCGGCACCGCCACCGGCCGCGGATGACCGCCCCCGAGGCGCGGCTCGCCGTCCTCGCGGTGCTCCTGGTGCTCGCCGCGGCGGTGCTCGCGGCCGCGGAGGCCTCGCTCGGCCGCGTCTCACGCACCCGTGCCGCACAGCTGGCGGACGACGGCCGCCGCGGTGCTGCCGTCCTGGTGCAGGTGCTCGAGGACAGCGGGCGGTTCCTGTCGGTCTCGACCTTCGTGCGGGTGGTCTGCGAGTCGTTCGCGGCGGTGCTCGTCACGATCACCTGCGCGGGCGTGTTCGAGCGGCGCTGGGTGGCCCTGGGCGTGGCCGCGGCGGTGATGGTGGTGGCCTCGTTCGTCCTGGTCGGGGTGAGCCCGCGCACCGTGGGCCGTCAGCACGCCGAGGCCGTGGCCCTCGGCACGGCCGGTCTGCTGCGGTGGCTGGCCCGCCTGCTGGGCCCGGTGACCAGGCTGCTCGTCGCGCTCGGCAACGCCGTCACGCCAGGGCGCGGGTATCGCGACGGGCCCTTCAGTGACGAGGCCGAGCTGCGCGACCTGGTCGACCTCGCGGGTGAGAACGAGGTCATCGAGGCCCGCGAGCAGCAGATGCTGCACTCGGTGTTCGAGCTCGGTGACACCATCGTGCGCGAGGTGATGGTGCCGCGCACCGACATGGTCGTCATCGACCACGACAAGGTGCTGCGACAGGCGCTGTCGCTGTTCCTGCGCTCGGGGTTCTCACGCATCCCCGTCGTCGACGACGGTCCGGACGACGTGCAGGGGGTGCTGTACCTCAAGGACGTGACCCGGCGGGTGTTCGCGGACGCTGCCGCCGAGCTGAGCGTCCCGGTGCGCGACGTGATGCGCCCGGCCCACTTCGTGCCCGAGAGCAAGCCGGTCGACGACCTGCTGCGCGAGATGCAGCGCGACCAGTCGCACGTCGCGGTGGTCGTCGACGAGTACGGGGGCACCGCCGGCCTGGTCACGATCGAGGACGTCATCGAGGAGATCGTCGGTGAGATCACCGACGAGTACGACCGCGAGGACACCCCCGTCGAGCACCTGGACGACGGACGGGTGCGGGTGCGCTCGAACCTGCACCTGGACGAGCTCGGCGAGCTGTTCGGCCTGCAGATCGAGGACGAGGACGTCGACACCGTCGGCGGGCTGCTGGCCAAGGCGCTGGGCCGGGTGCCGATCCCCGGCGCGCGCGCCGTCGTCGACGGTCTCGAGCTGGTGGCCGAGCGGCCGGCCGGGCGCCGCCACCGGATCGCCACCGTTCTCGTGCGGCCCGAGCAGGGCCCGTCCGGTGCTGACCACGAGCCCGCCGACCCGGCCGACGCCCGCTGACCGA
>JACMOY010000039.1 GCA_014377795.1 Actinomycetota bacterium
CGAGGTCCTTGGCCTCCTTCAGGCCCAGGCTGGTGAGCGCGCGGACCTCCTTGATGACCTGGATCTTCTTGTCACCGGCGGCCTCGAGGACGGCGTCGAACTCGTCCTGCTCCTCCTCGGCCTCGGCCGGGGCGGCGGGGCCACCCGCGGCGGCGACCGCGACGGGCGCCGCGGCGGTGACCTCGAAGGTCTCCTCGAACTTCTTCACGAACTCGCTGAGCTCGATCAGGGTCATCTCCTTGAAGGACTCAAGAAGATCGTCGGTGCTGAGCTTGGCCATGGTGGCTGGTCCTCTCGGTGGGTGCTGCTGGGGGGTGCTGCTGGGGGTGGTGCGGCAGTGGTGCTGCTCAGGCCTCGTCGGCCGGCGCAGCGGCTGCCTCAGCCGGCGCGTCGTCGACGGGTGCGTCGTCAGCGGGTATGGCGTCGACCGGAGCGTCATCAGCGGGTGCGTCGTCGACCGGGGCGTCGTCGACCGGTGCGGCGGCCGCGCTAGGCCCCTGCTCCTGCTCGCGCTTCTGGCGCAGCGCCTCGGTGACGCCGGCGGTCTGCGACAGCGGCGCTGCGAACAGCGCTGCGGCGTTGCTCAGCGAGGCCTTCATGGCCCCGGCGAGCTTGGCGAGCAGCACCTCGCGCGGCTCCAGGTCGGCGAGCTGGGTGACCTCGGCCGCGGTGAGCGGCTTGCCGTCCAGGTAACCGCCCCGGATCACCAGGGCCGGGTTGGCCTTGGCGAAGTCGCGCATCGACTTGGCGGTCTCGACCGGGTCACCGGTGATGAACGCGATGGCCGAGGGGCCGGCGAGCTGGCCGTCGAAGGCCGTCACGCCCGCCTGCTTGGCGGCGATGCCGGTGAGGGTGTTCTTGACGACGGCGTACGTCGCGTGGTCGCTGATCGAGGCGCGCAGCCTGGTCAGCTGGGCCACCGTGAGACCGCGGTACTCGGTCAGCACGGCGGCGTTGGACTCGCGGAAGCGGTCGGCGAGCTCACTGACCGCTGCAGCCTTGTCGGGCCTGGCCATGTGCCTCCTTCGGTCGGGGGCCGCTGGCGGTCCGGCCCGGCACGACGAACGCCCCGGCGCGAGGCGCACGGGGCGTGACACGGATCGGCCGGGGCCGACGTCCGTGAACGACTCGGGTCACCTGCGCGGGCCGCTCGCGGTGCGAGCTTTCGGACGACGAGCCACGGGGGCCCGCTGTCGACCAACGGTCTGGGGTGGTGGAGCAGATGGTTCGTGGGTCAGCGTACGGCCCGCACCGGGCGGCGGCCAAATCGCCGCGCGCCCGGTGGGGGGTCAGCTGGGCGCGTCCGCGCCCTCTTCGAGGGTGATGTTGCGGGTGCGGGTGGGGTCGACCGGGATGCCCGGGCCCATCGTGGTCGCCACCGTGCACTTGGCCAGGTAGCGGCCCTTGGACGAGGACGGCTTCAGGCGCAGCACCTCGTCCAGCGCGGCGGCGTAGTTCTCGATCAGCTGCTGCTCGGTGAACGAGGTCTTGCCGATGATGAAGTGCAGGTTGGCGTGCTTGTCGGTGCGGAACTCGATCTTGCCGCCCTTGATCTCGGTGACGGCCTTGGCGACGTCCATCGTGACGGTGCCGGTCTTGGGGTTGGGCATCAGACCGCGCGGGCCGAGCACCTTGCCGAGCCGACCGACCTTGCCCATCAGGTCCGGCGTCGCGACGACGGCGTCGAAGTCGTGCCAGCCCTTCTGGATCCGCTCGAGCAGGTCGTCGCTGCCGACGTAGTCGGCGCCCGCGGCGGTGGCCTGCTCGGCGCGCTCACCGGTGGCGAAGACCAGGACGCGGGCGGTCTTGCCCGTGCCGTGCGGCAGGTTGACGGTGCCGCGCACCATCTGGTCGGACTTGCGCGGGTCCACGCCGAGGCGGAAGGCGACCTCGACGGTCGAGTCGTACTTCGTCGTCGAGGTGTCCTTGGCCAGGCGGACGGCGTCCAGGGGGGCGTACAGGCGCTCGGCGTCGATCTTGTCGGCGGCGGCGCGGTAGGACTTGCTGCGCTTCATGACTGCTCCATCGGTGTCGTCGTGCTGGAGGTGTGGTCGGACGGGCCGCGCTCGGCCCTGCCACGGTGGATCCGGTGGTGCTGTGGTGCTGGTCGTGCTGTGGTGCTCAGCCTTCGACGGTGATGCCCATCGAGCGGGCGGTGCCGGCGATGATCTTGGTGGCGGCGTCCAGGTCGTTCGCGTTCAGGTCCTCGAGCTTGGTCTGGGCGATCTCGCGCACCTGCGCTGTGGTGGGCTTGGCGACCTTGGTCTTGTGCGGCTCGCCCGAGCCCTTGGCGACGCCGGCGGCCTTCTTGATCAGCTCGGCCGCGGGCGGGGTCTTGGTGATGAAGGTGAACGAGCGGTCCTCGTACACCGTGATCTCGACCGGGATGACGTTGCCGCGCTGGGCCTCGGTGGCGGCGTTGTAGGCCTTGACGAACTCCATGATGTTGACGCCGTGCTGACCCAGGGCGGGGCCGACGGGCGGCGCCGGCGTCGCGGCGCCGGCCTGGATCTGGAGCTTGATGAGTCCGGAGACCCTCTTCTTGGGGGGCATGTCTGCTGGTCCTCACGTGCCGGGTGGGTGGTGTGGCGGGCTCGGCTGAGCACGCCGCTGGTGCTGGCTCAGATCTTGGCGACCTGGCTGAACGAGAGCTCGACGGGCGTCTCGCGGCCGAAGATCGACACGAGCACCTTGAGCTTCTGGGCGTCCGGGCTGATCTCGGAGATCGTGGCGGGCAGGGTCTCGAACGGACCCTCCATGACGGTGACCGACTCGCCGACCTCGAAGTCGACGATGCGCACGGGCTCGGCGGCCTTGGCGCCCGGGCGGTCCTTGACCTCCAGGGTGGGCGCGAGCATCGAGAACACCTCGTTGGTGCTCAGCGGCACTGGCTGGTGGGTGTTGCCCACGAAGCCGGTGACCCCGGGGGTGTGCCGGACGGCGCCCCACGACTCGTCGGTGAGGTCCATCCGCACCAGGACGTAGCCGGGCATCCGCACCCGGCGCACCAGCTTGCGCACGCCGTTCTTGATCTCCTGGACCTCTTCCATGGGCACCTCGACCTGGAAGATGTAGTCCTCCATGGTCAGGTTCTGCACCCGGGTCTCCAGGTTGGTCTTCACCCGGTTCTCGTACCCGGCGTAGGAGTGGATGACGAACCACTCGCCCGGTGCGCGGCGCAGCCCGGCCTTGAACTCCTCGATCGGGTCGACGTCGTCCTCGTCGTCCTCCCCCGCAGCGTCCTCGGCGGGCGCCTCGTCAGCGGGCGCCTCGTCAGCGGCCGGCTCGGGTGCGGCGTCCGGCGCGGCGTCGTACGCCTCGGCGGCCTGCAGGTCCGCCTCCTGCACGGTCAGCTCGGAGGTGTCGACGGTCGCCGGGTCGGCGACGGTGTCGGTCGCGTCTGGGCTGTCCTGGTCGGGCACGGGGATGTCCTGCTTCCTTGTCGTCGTACGTGCTGTCTGCTCCGGGGCCCGGGGTGTAGCGGTCGGCCTCAGCCGCCGCCGAACACCAGCAGGACGAGCTTGCCCAGGCCGATGTCGAGCGCCGAGACGTACGCCATCACCGCGACCACGAACACCATGACCACGGACGTGTAGGTGATCAGCTCGGTGCGCGTGGGTCGAACGACCTTGCGCAGCTCGGCGATGACCTGACGGACGAACAGCGCGATGCCCGCCAGACGTCCGACGCGGGCGGACGTCGAACCCGAGCGCCGGGGGGTGCTCGCGTCGTCCGTGCTGGTCTGCGTCACGTCGTCCTCACCTGGTTCGCCGTCATCACGCCCCCGGACGGGGGCGCCCGCGCAGGGCAGGAGGGACTCGAACCCCCAACCGCCGGTTTTGGAGACCGGTGCTCTACCAATTGAGCCACTGCCCTACGGGCGGAGCGACGACCCTGGGCCGGCGCACCACGGATCGCAGGGCATGGCTCAGCGTGGCGGTCGTCAACCACCCACCGGGGGAGTGTACGCGAGAGCGGGGACAGGGGTCGAACCGGCGATCGGGGGTGGGAGGATGCACGGGTGAGCACCGACACCCCCGCGTCCCCCACCGCCCCCCGGCGCGTGTCACAGCGCGTCGGCAGCATCGCCGAGTCGGCGACGCTGGCCGTCGACGCCAAGGCCAAGGCGCTGAAGGCCCAGGGTCGCCCCGTCGTCGGGTTCGGCGCGGGCGAGCCGGACTTCCCGACCCCCGCGTACGTCGTCGCGGCGGCCGTCGAGGCGTGCGCCGTCCCCGCGAACCACCGCTACACCCCCGCCGGTGGCCTGCCCGAGCTCAAGGCGGCCATCGTGGCCAAGACCGCCCGCGACAGCGGCTACCACGTGGCCCCCGAGCAGGTCCTGGTGACCAACGGCGGAAAGCAGGCGGTCTACCAGACGTTCGCGACGCTGCTCGATCCCAGTGACGAGGTGCTGCTGCCCGCGCCGTACTGGACGACGTACCCCGAGGCGATTCGGCTTGCGGGCGGCGTGCCGGTCGAGGTCTTCGCCGGCGAGGACCAGGGCTACCTGGTGACCGTCGAGCAGCTGGAGGCCGCGCGCACCGACCGCACCAAGGTGCTGCTGTTCTGCTCGCCGTCCAACCCGACCGGTGCGGTCTACCCGCCCGAGCAGGTGCGTGCCATCGGGCAGTGGGCGCTCGATCACGGCATCTGGGTCGTCGCGGACGAGATCTACGAGCACCTGGTGTACGACGACGCCCGGTTCGCCTCGATGCCCGTCGAGGTGCCCGGGCTGGCCGACACCTGCGTGGTGCTCAACGGGGTGGCCAAGACGTACGCCATGACCGGCTGGCGGGTGGGCTGGATGATCGGCCCGCGCGACGTGGTCAAGGCCGCGACCAACCTGCAGTCGCACGCCACGTCCAACGTCGCGAACGTCTCGCAGCGCGCGGCGATCGCCGCCCTGACCGGTGACCTGTCGGCGGTCGAGGAGATGCGCGTGGCGTTCGACCGTCGCCGCCGGACCATCGTCGGCATGCTCAACGACATCGAGGGCGTCCTCTGCCCGGTGCCGACCGGCGCGTTCTACGTCTACCCCTCGGTGCGCGGGGTGCTCGGCAAGACGATCCGCGGCCGCACGCCCACGACGTCCGCCGAGCTCGCCGAGCTGATCCTGGACGAGGTCGAGGTGGCCGTCGTCCCCGGCGAGGCGTTCGGGCCCAGCGGTTACCTGCGCCTGTCCTACGCCCTCGGCGACGCCGACCTGACCGAGGGCGTCGGCCGGATCCAGCGCCTGCTCGCCGAAGCCCGCTGACCGCCGTCCCGCCCCGGCCGCGGCCGCCGCACCCGGTGACCGCGGGGGCACCCCCGGGTTGGAGCGCATCTCCCCAGGGCGGGTGCCGTCGCTGCGTCAGGCGGGGGTCCGATGACGGCGCGGCGTGACCTCGCGACGCTGCCGAAGGCGCACCTGCACCTGCACTTCACCGGCTCGATGCGCCCGCCCACGCTGCTCGAGCTCGCCACCAAGCACGGGGTGCGGCTGCCGGCGGCGCTGACCAGCGGGCGGCCGCCGCAGCTGCACGCCACGGACGAGAAGGGCTGGTTCAGGTTCCAGCGGCTGTACGACGTCGCCCGCTCGTGCGTGCGCGACGAGGACGACGTGCGCCGGCTGGTGCACGAGGCGGCGCAGGACGACGCGCGCGAGGGCTCGCGGTGGCTGGAGATCCAGGTCGACCCCACGTCGTACGCCGTCCACCTGGGCGGGCTGACCCCGACCCTGGAGATCGTGCTGGACGCCGCCCGGGACGCGAGCGCCGAGACCGGCGTGGGCGTGGCGGTGGTCGTCGCCGCCAGCCGGATCCGCCACCCGCTGGACGCGCGGACGCTGGCCCGCCTCGCCGCCCGGTACGCCGGCGCCGGGGTCGTCGGGTTCGGCCTGAGCAACGACGAGCGCCGGGGCGCCACCGAGGAGTTCGCGTCCGCCTTCCGGTTCGCGCGCGCAGCGGGCCTGGCCAGCGTCCCGCACAGCGGTGAGCTGCTCGGTCCGCAGAACGTGCGCGTGGCCCTGGACCACCTCGCGCCCGACCGGATCGGCCACGGGGTGCGCAGCGTCGAGGACCCGGCCGTGCTCGCCGAGGTGGTGCGGCGCGGGATCGTCCTGGAGGTGTGCCCCGGCAGCAACGTGGCTCTCGGTGTGTACGCCGGGCCGGAGGCGGTGCCGCTGGCCACCCTCGTCGAGGCCGGCGCACGGATCGCCCTGGGCGCCGACGACCCCCTGCTGTTCGGCACCCGGCTGCTCGACCAGTACGTCACCGCCCGCGAGGTGCACGGCCTGGACGACGCCGCGCTGGCCGAGCTGGCCCGCGCGTCGATCCGCGGGTCGCGCGCGCCCCTGGCGCTGCAGGTGCATCTCCTGGCCGGCGTCGACGCCTGGCTGGCGGCTTGACAGGCCCGCCCTTCGGCGTCAATGTATCGCTTCATTGACACAATGAGGAGGTCGTCGTGGCTGCTGGGTTGCTCGTCGTCGTGCCGTTGCTTCTGGTGGCTGTCGTGGCGGTGGTCGTGCTGGTGCTGCTCGCGGGCGCCACCGTCGGCAGCGCCGACCTGCTCGAGACCACGGCGCGGGCCAGGCGCCACGCTGTGCGGGGCAGCGTGCTCGCCGTGGTGGCGGCCGCGGTCGTGGCCGCGGTCGGTCCCAGCGCGCTGGCGAACCTGCACAAAGGTGCGCCGCACGCAGCCTTCGCCGCGATCCCCGCCCTGGCGGGGCTGGCGCACCTCGCCGTGCTGGCGCTGACCGAACGCACCTGGCCGCACCCGAGCGGCCCCGTCCGCTCGGCCCGGCTCGCGCCCCGCGGCCTCGCCTGCGTCACTCCACCGGGACTGGCCCGCGCGCTCACCGCGACGGCGGCCGCCCTGACGGTGACCGTCGTGGTCGCAGTAGTGCTCGCCGACCCTGCCGGACGAAGCATCAGTGTCGGCGACCGGCAGCACGGCTCGTCGGCCGGGCCCTTCCCGGGGCTGCCGTACGGCCTGCCGGCACTGGTGGCGGTGGCGGTGCTGCTCGCTGCCAGCGTCCTGGTGCTGCGCCTGGTCGTCGCCCGGCCGGCCGTCGAGGGCGCCGACGCGGCCACCGACAGCGCGCTGCGGCGAGCCGGCGCCCACCGGGTGCTGCGCGGGGCGCTGGCGGCGACCCTGCTCACGACGGGGCCACTGCTGTTCTTCGCCGGCACCGCGGCGCAGGGGGTGCACGACGGCTGGGTCGGGGCCGCCGCGGTGGTGGTCGCCGCCGCCGGCGCGCTGGCCGCGCTCGCGGGGCTGCTGGCCCTGACGCTGCCGGCTCCGCGGGTGCCCGCGCCGCAGCCGGGCGCGCCCTTGGCGGTCGGCCGGTCGTGACCCTGCAGATCCAGGTGGACGTCGGCTCCGCCGTCCCGCCGTACGAGCAGGTGCGTGCCCAGCTCGCCGGGCACGTCGCCAGCGGTCGCTTGTGCGCCGGGGACCGCCTCCCCACGGTCCGCACCCTGGCCGCCGACCTCGGCATCGCCGTGGGGACGGTGACGCGGGCCTACCGCGAGCTCGAGTCACAGGGGCTGGTCACCAGCCGGCGGCGCACCGGCACCGTGGTGCACGGCGCCGTGCCCAGCGGTTCCGATCCGGGGTTGGGTGCCGCGGCCGCGGCGCTGGGGGGCCGGGCGCGGGCCGCCGGGCTGGGCGACGAGCGGGTCGTCGCCCTGGTGCGCGCCGCGCTGCTGGCCCCCGCGACCGCGGGTGGCTGAGCCCCCGGGCGAGCCGGGTGGCTGAGCCCCCGGGCGAGCCAGTGCAAAAGGCGCCCGGGTGAGTGCCGCCCGGGTCGAGCACAATGGTCGGATGAGCCCTGACGAGCCCGTGCTGATCGCCTGCGCCCACGGCACCCGCGAGCCGGCCGGACGTCGGGTGGTCGGCTCGCTCGTCGCGGCGCTGCGCACGGCGCGCCCGGGACTGGTCGTCGAGACCGCGTTCGTCGACGTGCAGCCGCCGCGGGTGGGCGACGTCGTGCGACAGGTCATGCGGGACGGCCGGCGCGCGGTCGTCGTCCCGCTGCTGCTGTCGGGTGGGTACCACGTGCACGTCGACATCGCCGAGGCCGTGGCCGAGGCGGGGGACGCAGCGACGGCGGCGCGGGCCCTGGGCCCGCGCCACCGGCTGGCCGCCGCGCTGGTCGACCGGCTGCGCGAGGCGGGCGCGACGGCGGACGACGCCGTGGTGCTGGCCGCCGCGGGCAGCAGCGACGCCCGTGCGGCCGCCGACGTCGAGCGGGTGCTGACGCGGGTGCGCGCGGACTGGGGCGGGCCCGTCACGGTCGGGTACGGCGCCAAGGCGGTGCCCGACGTCCGGACGGCGATCGCGTCAGCCCGCGCCGATCACCCCGGACGCCGGGTCGTGGTGGCGTCGTACCTGCTGGCGCCGGGGTTCTTCCACGACCGGCTGATCGCGAGCGGCGCCGACCTGGTGACGGCTCCCCTCGGCGCCGACCGGCGGGTGGTCGAGGTGGTGCTCGACCGCTTCGACGCCGCCCGTTCCTTCGCCCAACCGGCGCCGATGTCGGACATGTCCGGCTGAGACACCGGTCGAGGGGAGTAAAGCGGGGGGGAAAGGGCTAGAGGGAGCAGCCGACGAGGGTGGGCTCGGGCTCGAGGGTGACGCCGAAGGTGGCCTGGACGCCGTCGCGGACGTCGCGCGCGATGGCGAGGACGTCGGACGCCGTGGCCGTGCCGCGGTTGGTCACCGCCAGCGTGTGCTTGGTCGACAGCGACGCCGGCCCGGGCAGCCCGTACCCGCGCGCGAAGCCCGAGTGCTCGATCAGCCAGGCCGCGCTGGTCTTGACCCCACCCGCGGCCGGCCAGGACGGCGGGTCGCCGGGCAGCGCGGCGAACGCGGCGTCGCCGAGCACCGGGTTGGTGAAGAACGAGCCGGCGCTCCAGGTGTCGTGGTCGGCGTCGTCCAGCACCATGCCGCGCCGACGCCGCTGGGCCAGCACCGCCTCGCGCGCGACGTCCAGCGGCA
>JACMOY010000040.1 GCA_014377795.1 Actinomycetota bacterium
ACCGCCCGCCCGCCGCGCGCGGCGGGCGAGGTGGTCAAGGACGAGGGCGACGGCGGGCGCAGGCTCGCCGAGTACCTCGTCGGTCACAAGCTCGTCTGAGCGGGCCACCACACCGCTTGTCGATGACGCTGCTTTTCGATGACGCTGCCTTTTTGATGACGCTGCAGAGGAGATCGGCATGAGCGAGGTCCTGGTCCTGGTCGACCACGTCGACGGGGTCGTGCGCAAGACGACCACCGAGATGCTGACGATCGCGGGGCGGCTCGGCGAGCCGTCCGCGGTGTTCGTCGGCGCCGGGTTCGACGCGGCGAGGGACGTGCTGGCCCGGTTCGGCGCGGCCAAGGTCTACCGGATCGAGTCGGCCGACGTCACCGACCACCTGGTCGCGCCGACCGCCGAGGCGCTGGCCCAGCTGGTCGAGCGCACCGCCCCGGCGGCCGTGCTGATCGCCAGCAGCGCCGAGGGCAAGGAGGTCGCCGCGCGCCTGGCGATCAAGACCGGGTCGGGCCTGATCACCGACGCCGTCGAGGTCGCCGACGACCTGACCACCACCCAGTCGGTGTTCGCCGGGTCGTACACCGTGCGCGCGCGCGTCACGACAGGCACGCCGATCATCACCGTCAAGCCGAACTCGGCCACGCCGGTCGAGGTCGCGGGGGCCGCCGCCGACGAGCTGTTCGAGCCCACCATCTCGCAGGCCGCCAAGGCCGTCACGATCACCGAGACCAAGCCGCGGGCCAGGTCCGGGCGCCCCGAGCTGACCGAGGCCGCGATCGTCGTCTCGGGCGGGCGGGGCACCGGTGGTGACTTCGCCGCCGTCGAGGCGTTCGCGGACGCCGTCGGGGCGGCGGTCGGCGCATCGCGCGCCGCCGTGGACGCGGGCTGGTACCCACACGCCAACCAGGTCGGGCAGACCGGCAAGACCGTCTCGCCGCAGCTGTACGTCGCCAACGGGATCTCGGGGGCGATCCAGCACCGGGCCGGCATGCAGACCGCCAAGACGATCGTCGCGGTCAACAAGGACGACGAGGCGCCGATCTTCGAGCTGGTCGACTTCGGGGTCGTCGGCGACCTGTTCACGGTGCTGCCGCAGGCCACCGACGCGATTGAGAAGTCCAAGGGCTGAGGGGCCTGCCTACACTCGACCCCGTGACGTCGCACCCGGAGGCCGTCTACCTCGACCACGCGGCGACCACGCCGATGCTGCCCGAGGCGATCGCGGCGATGATCGCCGAGCTCGGGGTGGTCGGCAACGCGTCGTCCCTGCACTCCTCCGGTCGCCGCGCCCGCCGCGTCGTCGAGGAGTCCCGCGAGCTGATCGCCGCTGCCGTCGGGGCACGGCCCAGCGAGGTCGTCCTGACCGCCGGCGGCACCGAGTCCCACAACCTGGCCGCCAAGGCCACCACCGCCGCCCGCCGCGCGGCAGACGCCCGCCGCCGGCGGATCCTGGTCAGCGCGGTCGAGCACCACGCGGTGCTCGACTCGGTGCAGTGGCTGGCCGAGCACGCCGGGGCGCAGGCCGTGTGGCTGCCGGTCGACCGCTGGGGACGGGTCGACCTGGACGCCCTGCGCGCCGAGATCGAGGCCGACCCGGCGTCCGTGGCGATGGTCAGCGTCATGTGGGCCAACAACGAGGTCGGCACGATCCAGCCGGTCGCCCAGATCGCGGCGCTGGCCCACGAGCACGGCATCCCGGTGCACACCGACGCGGTGCAGGCCGTCGGTCAGGTGCCCGTCGACTTCGCCGCCTGCGGCGTCGACCTGCTGACCTTCACCGGCCACAAGCTCGGCGGCCCGCTCGGTGTGGGGGCGCTGGTCGCCGTCCGCGGGGCGGCTCTGACGCCGCTGCTGCATGGGGGCGGTCAGGAGCGCCAGGTGCGCAGCGGCACCCTGGACGGCCCCGCAGTCCGTGGCTTCGCGGTCGCCACCGACGTCGCCGTGAGCGACCTGGACGCCAAGGCCCGTCGGGTGACCCTGCTGCGGGACGCCCTGGTCGACGGCGTCCGCGAGCAGGTGCCGGACGTCGTCCTGCACGGTGACCCGACGCCGGGCGGGCGGCTGCCCGGCAACG
>JACMOY010000041.1 GCA_014377795.1 Actinomycetota bacterium
ATGGTTCTCGAGGTCGCGATCATCGACGTCACCGACGGTGCGCAGCAGCAGTTCACCGCCGCCTACGAGCAGGCTCGCCACCTGGTGGCTGCCACCCCTGGCTGCGGGGCGATGCGGATGACCCAGGGGGTCGAGACGCCCACCCGGTTCGTGCTGCTCGTCGAGTGGGACCGCGTCGAGTCGCACGAGGCGGTCCGGCACAGCGATCGGTTCGGGCAGTGGCGTGCGCTGATCGGGCCGCACTTCGACGGGCCCCCGCACGTCGAGCACTTCGTCGACGTGTGAGGGCGCAGCCGTGAGCGCACGGCGCTCCCGTGGGTGCGCACGGGCCGGCCGCAGCGGCTGCGGCAGTAGTCTCACGTGGTGCCCACCACCCCTGAGAACGTGACCGTCAGTGACGTCGTGCGGCGAGCCCCGAAGGTGCTGCTGCACGACCACCTGGACGGTGGGCTGCGGCCGCAGACGATCCTCGACATCGCCGCCGAGGTGGGCTACGACGGCCTGCCGGAGTCCGACGCCGAGACGCTGGGCCGGTGGTTCCGCGAGTCCGCCGACTCCGGGTCGCTCGTCCGCTACCTCGAGACGTTCGCCCACACGGTCGCGGTGATGCAGACGGCGCAGGGGTTGCGCCGCGTCGCGTCCGAGTGCGCGCAGGACCTCGCCGCCGACGGCGTCGTGTACGCCGAGGCGCGCTACGCCCCTGAGCAGCACCTGGCTGCCGGGCTCACGCTGGACGAGGTCGTGGTCGCGGTGCAGCAGGGGCTGCGTGAGGGCGAGGCCCTCGCAGCGCAGGCGGGGCACCGGATCCGCGTCGGCACGCTGGTGACGGCGATGCGGCACGCGGCCAACGGGATGGAGATCGCCCGCCTCGCGGTGCGCTACCGCGACGAGGGCGTCGTGGGGTTCGACATCGCCGGCGCCGAGGCGGGCTTCCCGCCCACCCGGCACCTGGACGCGTTCGAGTACCTGCGCCGCGAGAACGCCCACTTCACGATCCACGCCGGCGAGGCGTTCGGTCTGCCCAGCATCTGGGAGGCGATCCAGTGGTGCGGGGCTGACCGGCTGGGTCACGGCGTCCGGATCGTCGACGACCTGCGGGTCGGGGCGCGGCCGTTCGCGGACGACCCGGCCGCGGCCGTCGGCGCACGGCTCGAGGACGTCGAGCTCGGGCTGCTCGCCGCCTACGTGCGCGACAAGCGGATCCCGCTCGAGCTCTGCCCGTCGTCGAACGTGCAGACCGGGGCCGCCGCGTCGGTGGCCGTCCACCCGATCGGACTGCTCAAGCGGCTGCGCTTTCGGGTCACCGTCAACACCGACAACCGGCTGATGAGCGGCACCTCGATGTCGCGCGAGATGCAGCTGCTCGTCGACGAGCTCGGGTGGACCATCGACGATCTGCGCTGGGTCACCATCAACGCGATGAAGTCTGCGTTCATCCCCTTCGACGAGCGGCTCGCGCTCATCGACGACGTCATCAAGCCCGGCTACCTCGCGCTGGCTTGAGCCGCGAGGGCACGCACCCGTTGTCGCGCAACGGCTTTGGTGCACGGGACGGCGCCCATGCTGGTCTGGTGAGCGACGATCGCCGGCTCGGAGCGCATCAGCCGCCAGCCGCGGCGCACCAGCGTGAGCGGCGGTTTGCGCCCCTCGCGCAGGTCGCGGGCGAGGCGACGGGCGAACGTGACGGCCGGTGGGTGGGTGAGGGCCAGCGCGTCGGCCAGCACGCCGTGCTCGCGAAGGCGCGGGACGACGTCCGCGGCGAAGATGCCCTCGGCCAGCACGACCGACGTGTCACCGACCACCAGCCGGGTGCTGCCCGTGGCCCGCGAGGTGGCGATGTCGTACGTCGGCACCGTCGCGGCCCCGTCCGTGACCAGGGTGAGGACGGCGGCCACGGCGGCGTCGGCGTCCCACGACGCGGGGTCGTCCCAGTCAACGACGCCGAACGCGCGCGGCAAGGCGGGGTCGTCGCCGTCGCGGTAGAAGTCGTCGAGGCGGAGCACCGCCAGGCCGAGCTCGCGAGCCAGCTGACGGGCCAGATGGGACTTCCCGCTGCCGGAGGGGCCCGCGAGCACGACCAGGCGAGGCGCGGACGAGGTCACGAGCAGTCATCCTGGCAGACCGCGGATCGGCACAAGATCTGGCGCGGTGACGATCCCTGGCTCATCCTGGGGGGGTGGGCACCGCAGCCCGGATCCTGTTGCTGCGACGCACCGGCGCTGCGCTGCTGGCCGCGCTCGGGGTGCGACGAGACGAGCCGCCTGCTGCCCCCGACCGTCTGCCGCGGATGTGCGCCGACCTGCGTCGCCTGGACGACGAGGTCGAGCGCCTGCTGGCGGCCGACAGGCGTACGCCGGCGCTGAAGCAGCGGCTGGACGCGGCGTCGTGGGCCTACGACCGGGTGCTGCGCGACGCCTGCGTCACCGTCGGGGTGCCGGCGTGCGGGCACACCCCGTTCGAGCCCATCGAGCGACTGCTGGCCGAGGCCGCTCTGGTGGCGGCCGGCGTCCGCTGGTGGGCTCTCGGTTCAGTCCGGCAGGCCGTCCAGGATGGTCTGCGAGGCCGAGCAACCCAGCCTCGTGGCGCCAGCGTCGATCATCACGGCCGCGTCCTGCGCGGTGCAGATGCCGCCGCTGGCCTTGACGCCGAGCCGGCCGCCGACCGTCCGCGCCATCAGACGGACGGCCGCGACGCTGGCGCCGCCGGCGGGGTGGAAGCCGGTCGAGGTCTTGACGAACTCGGCGCCGGCAGCCTCGGCCGCCTCGCAGGCGCGGATGATCTCGTCGTCGGTGAGCGCAGCGGACTCGATGATGACCTTGAGCCGCGCGCGGGTCGAGGACGCTCGGACCATCGCCAGCTCGGTGCGCACGCCCGACCAGTCGCCGGCCTTGACCCGGCCGAGGTTGATGACCATGTCGATCTCGTCAGCGCGGTCGAGCACGGCGAGCTGGGCCTCGTGCGCCTTCGCCCCGGAATGCACTGCGCCGGAGGGAAATCCGCACACGGTGGCGACCTTCACCCCGTTCGGCACGCTGGCCCGGGCGACTGCGGCCATCGACGGTGAGACGCACACGGCGTAGACGCCGAGGTCACCGGCCTCCTGCGCGAGCGCGCGCACGGCGTCCGGGGTGGCCTCCGGCTTGAGCAGGGTGTGGTCAATACGGCGGGCGATGCTGATGGTGTCGACGAGGGAGGTTGTCATGGGTGGGTCCTTAGCTGGTGACGAGTTCGGGGGAGATGTGCAGCGCGGTCGATGCGCTGAATTCCTCGATCGAGACGACGCGACCGTCCAGGTCCAGTCGGCGAAACCAGGCATCACCCCGACCGGCTTC
>JACMOY010000323.1 GCA_014377795.1 Actinomycetota bacterium
CCGGTGCCGGCCCGTGGCGGGCCAGCGACAAGCAGGTCGCCTCGCTGATCCTCGAAACTGAGGTGTTCGCCCGCCGACTGGCGGGGGTGCAGCTGGCGGCGATCGCCGAAGGCGTCACCCGGGGCCTGCCGCATGCCGCGGGGGCCGGGGCGGGCCGGGCGGCGCCGGGACGGTGGGTGCGGTCGTTGGTCGCGGTCAGCGCGGTCGCGGCTTTGGCGACCTGGGTGGGGTCCAACGGGGCGTGGGTGCCGTCCGGGCCGGTCCCGCCCGCAGCGCAGGCCAGCAGCAGGGCCTGGGCTTCCGCGCGGGTGGCGTCGTCCACGACCCCGGCGGGGGTGTGCGGGGGCAGCAGCTGCTCGATCGCGTCCACGATGTGCGTGGCGTGGGCGGTGCTCACGCGTCCGGCCAGCACGGCATTGCGGGTGGGCGTCAGCTCGGTAGCACCGGGGCCGAGACCAGTTGTGGTGAACAGGGCGCCGGCCAGGTCCGCCCGCCGGGCCGCGTCACCGGGGGTGACCGCGATCAACGACCGCACCCACCGTCCCGGCGCGGCCCGACCCGTCCCCGCCCCGTGAGAGAAGGGCAGGCCCCGGGTGACGCCCTCGGCGATCGCGGCCAGCTGCACCCCCGCCAGCCGGCGGGCGAACACCTCAGTTTCGAGGATCAGCGAGGCGACCTGCTTGTCGCTGGCCCGCCACGGGCCGGCACCGGCCAGGACTGCCAGAGCGTCGCGCACAGCGTCCAGCGCCGCACCCACCTCACTCCGGTTATCGTCCACGTGTACGATTCTAGGGAACACCACCGACAACCACCAGAGCCCCAACCACATCTGTGGACGACGGATCTGAAGGCCGGCGGCTGCAACTACTGGGCGCGCTCGGCCAGCCAGCGGATCGCCAGCGAGTAGCCCGTGACGCCCAGTCCGGCGACCACGGCCGTGGCGACAGGCGACACGTACGAATGGCGGCGAAACTCCTCACGGGCGTGGACGTTGCTGATGTGCAGCTCGACGAGCGGCCCGGTAAGACCGGCGCAGGCGTCACGCAGGGCGACCGACGTGTGGGACCAGCCGCCCGGGTTGAGGATCACGGCGCAACCGGCATCCGTCGCCTCGTGCAGCCAGCGCAGCATCTCGTGCTCGGCATCGGTCTGACGCACCTCGACCTCGACGCCGCAGGACGCGCCCGCGGCGACGCACAGCGCTGCCAGCTCGGCGTGGGTGGTCGTCCCGTACACGTCGGGTTCGCGGGTGCCCAGCCGTCCCAGGTTGGGCCCGTTGAGCACCAGGATCCTCGTCATGGCAGCAGATGCTCGCAGACCTCGATCAGCTCAGCGCGCAGCGCCTGCCCGCGCGCCGTGAACTCGCGCTGAGCGGTGACGTACTGCGCGCGGCCGGCAGCCGTCTCGACCGGCACCGGCTGGTAGCCGAGCGAGGACAGGTCGTACGGCGATGCCCTCATGTCGATCTCGCGCACGTCGCGGGCCAGGACGAAGCACCGGGCGGTGAGCGACGACGGGATCGCCGGCCCCAGCTTGTAGGCGACCTTGTACAGGTCCATGGTTGCGTGCAGGCAGCCCGGCTGCTCCAGCTGCAGCTGGGTCTGCCGCGTCGGCTGCTCGGAGTTGAGCGGTCGGGCCGTCGGTGTGAAGAAGCGGAATGCGTCGAAGTGGCTGCAGCGCAACGGTTGTGACTCGACGACGTCGTCGGTGGCCCGCTGGCCCAGCCGCAGCGGCCAGTCCTCGTGCCGCTGCTGCCCGGGTGCCAGGCGGTGCACCATCGCCCACTCGTGCAGGCCGAAGCAGCGCAGCTGCGGCGTCCGCTCGAGGGTCGCGCGCATCAGGTCGAGTGAGCGCCGCACCGCGTCACCGCGGTCGGCGACGAACGCGGCGACGTCCAGCGTCACACCATCGCGCCCGGTGACAGAAGCCCTGCTGTGCCAACGCCACACCGCGCGCACGTCCGCTGCGCCGCCGAGCAGCACCACGCCGGCGCCGGGGTGCCAGCGCCGCAGCTGGGCGGGCTTGTGCGAGTAGTAGGTGAACAGGAAGTCCTCGACCGGGTGCGCCGCACCGGTCGACGCGCGGGCCCGTCGGCCGAGCGTCCACGCGTCGACGCGCACCTCGTGTGCCGTCCGCGCGGCCAGCCAGGTCGACTCGTCCAGCGCGACGAGGTCGGGGACGGTGACGGGCACGGCTCCAGGGTAGGCGCGTCGTCACCTGGGTAAGGTGCGAGCCGTGCGCATCGCGAGGTACACCACTGGTCAGGACCCGACGTACGGCATCGTCACCGAGGACGAGAACGGCGCGATGGTGATCGCCGAGGTGCAGGGAGACCCCCTGTACCAACCGATCGCCTACACGGGCGTCCAGGTGCCCCTCGACGACGCGCGCCTTCTCGCTCCGGTGATCCCGCGCAGCAAGGTGGTCGGCATCGGGAAGAACTACGCCGACCACGTTGCCGAGATGGGTGGCGGGCAGCCGCCGTCCGAGCCGCTCGTGTTCCTCAAGCCCAACACCTCTGTCGTCGGCCCTGGCGACCCGATCGTGCTGCCTCGCCAGTCGGCCAACGTGCACTACGAAGGCGAGCTCGCCGTCGTGATCGGTCGGATCTGCAAGGACGTCCCGCGTGAACGCGTCCCCGAGGTGGTCTTCGGCTACACCTGCGCGAACGACGTCACCGCCAGAGACCTGCAGAGCAGCGACGCGCAGTGGTCGCGGGCCAAGGGGTTCGACACCTTCTGCCCGCTCGGCCCGTGGATCGAGACCGAGCTCGACCACCGCGATCTGGCGCTGAGCACCCGGGTGGACGGTGTGACGGTGCAGGACAGCCGCACCAGCCTGTTGATCCATGACGTCGTGACACTGGTGTCGTACGTGTCGAGCGTGTTCACCCTGCTGCCCGGCGACGTCATCCTCACCGGAACCCCCGCGGGGGTGGGTCGGATCGTCGCCGGGCAGCGGGTCGAGGTCGAGATCGAAGGCATCGGGACGCTCAGCAACCCGGTCGTGTCCCGGGACTGAGCGTCACGAAGCCCCTACGGCCGCAGGGGCAGGCGGGTCACGGAGTAGGTCGCCGTCGTCGGTGAGGCGACGCCGAACCTCGCGTTCACGGCGTACAGCGCGCCGTGGTTCAGGGTCGCCGTCGAGGGGACGTCGAGCAGGGGCGAGGCGATGTCCCCGCGGCTGGTGGCCTTCCAGCCGCTCGAGGTGCGGCGCAGGGTGAGCACCGTGACGGTCGAGGTGCCCGATCCGCGGACGTCGTACAGGGTGCCGCCGCGCAGCTCGAGGCCGTCGCCGCTCACCAGCGGGTTGCCGCCGGTCACGGGGATCGCCGTCGCCGCGCCGGTACGCGTGCTGACGCTGAACAGGCCACCGGCGGTGCTGTTGTTCAGGACCAGCTGACCGTCGGCGAGGCGGCGGATCCCGTTGGCGCCCAGGCCTGCGGGCGTCGTCGAAGGCCACGCACCGGTCAGGGGCAGGTACGACGGCGTTGCCGCGGTGGGTCGGCCGGCCGCGGTCAGTGCCACCCGAGTCAGTCGGTCGACCCGGGAGTCGGTCACCCAGACCGCGGTCCGGGTGACGAC
>JACMOY010000324.1 GCA_014377795.1 Actinomycetota bacterium
CAGCCCTCGACGAACGTCCCGCTCGACAGCGCGGCCCGCACCGGCGTCGACCCGCGGAAGCGTCGTGCGTGGGCCAGCTGAAGCACGTGCCCGGGCATCGCCTCGTGCGCGGTGAGGTCGCGCAGCATGTGGCCGTTGTACTCGCGGTAGAACGAGGCCACCTGGTCGGGCGACCAGTCGTGCGGCGTCGGCGACACGGCGAAGAACGTCGTGTGCGGGCCGCCCGGCTCCAAGGCGCCCGGCGGGTCGCAGTAGGCGACGGCGACACCGCGGTGCACCTCGGGCATCGCGATCACGCGGGTGGTCGCGGCCAGATCCTCCGGCACCGTCACCAGGTCGTGGCGGCGCACCAGGTCGGTGAGGTCGTCCAGGTGGCGCACGCACTGCCCGATCACGTCGGCATCGGTGGTCGGGGCGCGGTCGGCGACGGCGTCCATGACGCAGCGGACCAGCTCGCCGACGGGTGCGTCCACGCCGAGCAACGGCGCCAGCCGGCCGGTGACCTCGGCCAGCTGCTCCTCGATGGCCATCAGGTCGCTCTCGGCGCGGGTCAGCAGCGCGTCGGGCCCGGTCTCGGTGTCGAGCGCCGCCCACAGCCGCGCGGCGTACGCGTCGGGTCGCAGCCGGGGGCTGCGCTCGGCGACCGGCAGCTGGTCACTGAGCCATCGGGCGTGGTCCTCGAGCGCCGCGGCAGCCGCCGTCCGCGCCTCGTCGACGGCGAGCCTGGCACCGGGCGCTCGGTCGAGCAGCCCCTCGACCGGGTCGCCGAGCAGCGCGATGGCGCCGCGGACTTGGCCGATCGCCGTCTCGACGTGCACCCGCGGCATCTCGCCGAGGGTGTCGCGGGCCGAGGCGAGCGAGGCCGGCACCGCCGTCAACCGCGCGACCAGGGCCCTGGCGCGGGCGTCGGGCTCACCGGTGTCGCGGGCCACCAGTGCGTTCACCGCCTCGCCGGGCAGGTGCACGAGGGGGTTCCAGGTGTGCTCGGCGAGGTCGGTCAGCGACCACTGCAGCGCGGTCAACCGGCCGCGCAGCAGCTCGAGGTCGACGACGTCCTGGCCGCCCATCGCGGTGTCGTCCAGGTCGTCCAGCGCGCCGATGGCGCTGCTCAGCTCGACCAGGGCGGTGGCTGCACCCTCGCGAGAGCGGTCGGCGAGCCGGTCGTCGAAGCGGTGGTCACCCAGGGCGGTGGCCCCGGCGGGGTCGAGCTCGAGCAGCACGTCCAGGGCCGTGCTCGCCGTACGCCTGAAACGGGCGCCGGCGTCCGAGGACCCCCAGTCGCTCACGCCACGGTTCCCCGCGCCGCGGCCTCGAGCAGGCGCACCTGCTCACGCAACGCCGCCTCGGGGTCGACGCCCTGCGCGCGTGCTCGGCGCACCAGAGCCAGCAGCTCGGCCCCGATGCCCTCGCCGGGGGCGACCGACACGCCGACCCGGTCGAGCCGGCCGACCACCTTGTCGGCCCGGGCCAGAGCGGGCAGGGCCAACGGCACGCCGTCCAGCACGTGGGCGCGGCCCTTCTCCCTCGCCTTGTGCTGCTCCCAGCCCTCCTGGACGCTCTCGGCGGTGTGCCCGGTGCCGGCGTCCGGGTCGAACACATGCGGATGCCGGCCGACCAGCTTGCGAACGATGCCGTCGGCGACGTCGTCGACGTCGTACGGGTCACTGGGGTGCTCCTGCGCGATGCGCGCGTGGAACACCACCTGCAGCAGCACGCCGCCCAGCTCTTCCCGCACAGCCGCCCGGTCACCGGTCTCGACGGCCTCGGCCGCCTCGAACGCCTCCTCGACGAGGTAGGGCACGAGCGAGGCGTGGGTCTGCTCGGCGTCCCAGGGGCAG
>JACMOY010000325.1 GCA_014377795.1 Actinomycetota bacterium
AGGACCGCCAGCAGGTTGCCGGCCGTGACCGCGCAGAACCCCGTCTTGCGCATCACCAGGTCGGCGGGCTCGACCAGGCCGGGATAGAACTCGGCCTCGGCCCTGCCCTGCATCAGGGGATGGTGATCGACGACCTCGGAGATCGGCTCACCATCGGGGCCGGGAAAGTCACTGGGGTAGTAAATCTCCCGGCACAGGACCACTCGACCGCCGGCACCGCGCCAGCTCGCGGCCGCAGTGCGGAAGTTCGAGACTGCACCGGTGGCACCCGGCGTGTCCTCCCAGGCGCCTTCACCGAAAGCTTGTTGGAAGTCGACGCCGAGCAGAACCGTGTGACCGGGGCTCAGGTCGTACGGGTTCTCGACACGCGGGTTGTTGCCCATCGCCACTCCCCCGCCGTGCTCTGGTTCAGCGACATCGCTCAGCCGGCTGGGGGCGCGAAGAACTCCAGGGCGATGTTGTCCGGGTCGCGGAACGACACGCCGGAGCCGTAGCCGGCGTCCACGACGCCGCCGTGGCTGATGCCGAGCTCGTCCAGCCGGTCACGCCATCGCACGAGATCGGCCCGGTCGGCGCACGCGAACGAGAGGTGGTCGAGCCCGGGCTGGTGCTCGTCGAACTGGTTGTCGACGACCCGCCCGGGGTGGGTGTGCAACCCCAGCAGCTGCCCGCCTCCGATGGCGAACACCGTGTGGTGGAATCCGCCGGTGGTCTCGTCCTCGTCCAGCACCGGGCCGGAGCCCAGCAGTGCCGCATACCACCGCGTGCTGCGCTCGAGGTCGCTGACCGTGATCGCGGCGTGGGCCAGTCCCGGGAAGTCGGACATGATCTTGTCCCCCCGATTCCACGCCGGCTGCCGACGCGAGCATGCTCCGCCGTGCCGGACGGGCGCAACCCTCAGACGGCGAAGGCCGCCAGCTCGCCGGCCAGTGGTGGCAGCACCTTGGCCCGCAGGCGGGTGCCGGACTCCTCGTGCTGCTCGGTGAGCACCTGACCGTCGGAATGCACCCGGCTGACCAGGTCGCCGCGCCCGTAGGGCAGGAGCACCTCGACCTCGACGTCCGGACGGGGCAGCAGCTCATCGACCCGGGCGCGCAGCTCGTCCAGGCCCTCGCCGGTGCGGGCCGACACCACGATCGCGGTGCGCTCGCGCGAACGCAGCCGGGCGATCACCTCGGGGTCGGCCGCATCGGCCTTGTTGATGACGATCAGCTCGGGCACATCGTGCGCGTCGACGTCGGCGAGCACTTCGCGCACGGCTGCGATCTGGCCCTCGGGGTCGGGGTGCGAGCCGTCGACGACGTGCAGCACCAGGTCGCTCTGGGCGACCTCCTCCAGCGTCGAGCGGAACGCCTCGACCAGCTGGTGCGGCAGGTGCCGGACGAACCCGACGGTGTCGGTGAGGGTGTACCCGCGACCGTCCAAGGTCTCGGTCTTGCGCACGGTCGGGTCGAGGGTGGCGAACAGCCCGTCCTCGACGAGAACGCCTGCGCCGGTGAGCCGGTTCAGGATGCTCGACTTGCCGGCGTTGGTGTAGCCGGCGATCGCGACGCTGGGCACCTGATGGCGGCGGCGCTCGCTGCGGCCGACGTCGCGGGCGGGCTTCATGCCGGCGGTCTCGCGGCGCAGCTTGGCCACCCGGGTGCGGATCCGGCGTCGGTCCAGCTCGATCTTGGTCTCACCGGGGCCGCGCGAGCCGATCCCGGCACCTGCGGCGACCCGGCCACCGGCCTGACGAGACATCGACTCGCCCCACCCGCGCAGGCGCGGCAGCAGGTACTCGAGCTGGGCGAGCTCGACCTGGGCCTTGCCCTCACGGCTCTTGGCGTGCTGGGCGAAGATGTCCAGGATCAACGCGGTGCGGTCGATGACCTTGACCTGCACGACGTCCTCGAGCGATCGACGCTGCGAGGGCGACAGCTCGCCGTCGCAGATGACCGTGTCGGCACCGGTCTCGACCACGACGTCACGCAGCTCCTTGGCCTTGCCCGAGCCGAGGAACGTGCTGGGGTCGGGCTTGTCGCGCCGCTGCATGAGTCCTTCGAGCACCGTCGAGCCGGCGGTCTCAGCCAGCGCCGCGAGCTCGATCATCGAGTTCTCGGCGTCGCGGACGTCACCCTGCGTCCACACCCCCGCGAGCACCACCCGCTCCAGCCGCAGCTGGCGGTACTCGACCTCGGTGACGTCCTGCAGCTCGGTCGACAGACCGGCGACCCGGCGCAGCGCCTGACGGTCGGCCAGGTCGAGCTGGTCACCGTCGAACCCTCCTGCGGGCCCGCTCCCGATGTCCGTGACCGGGCCGCGAGGCACGAAGTGGCGCGCATCGCCGAGCGGTCGCTCTCGCCCGTCTGCCGACGGGTCGGTACCGTTCGCCGCGTCCGTGGTGCTGTTCGTCAATCGTCCTCCGTAGATCGGGGCCAGAACCCGTGGCCAACCTGACACGTCAACGCCGACCCGGTCCACCCGATTCCGGTGGGCGGCCTTGTCAGCAGGGGTGTGAAGCCCTACTTTTCGAGGCAAGGCGGTCGTGACTCAGAGGCCAGGCCCTGACGACGACGTCTGCGACGTGGCGGTGACCGCCACCAGAGATGGAGACCGATGAAGCTCCCCGACGGCGTGCGCATCACCGCCGACCTCGATTCCGACCCCGAGCTGGCCGCGCTGGCCGAGCAGGTTCTGACCCCTGAGGCCCTGGACCTGCTGGCCGCGCTGCACCGCGAGTTCAACCCGCGCCGCCTCGAGCTGTTGGCGGCGCGCGACGTGCGCAGCCGGGCGCTGGAGGCGGGCGGCACCCTGGACTTCCTGCCCGAGACGGCGAGCGTGCGCGGGGACACCAGCTGGCGGGTCGCCGAGCCCGGCCCGGGTCTGGCCGACCGTCGGGTCGAGATCACCGGCCCGACCGACCAGAAGATGACGATCAACGCCCTCAACTCGGGCGCCAAGGTGTGGCTGGCCGACCTCGAGGACGCCAACACCCCCCTGTTCGACAACATGCTGTCGGGCCAGCTGAACCTGCGCCGCGCCATCACCGGCGACATCGACTTCGAGTCCGGCGGGAAGCAGTACGTGCTCGGCGACGACATCGCCACCATCGTCGTGCGCCCCCGCGGCTGGCACCTGCCCGAGAAGCACGTCGAGGTCGACGGCGAGCCGATGTCGGGGTCGCTGTTCGACTTCGCGCTGTACCTGCTGCACTGCGGGCGGCTGCAGATCGACGCCGGCCGCGGGCCGTACTACTACCTGCCGAAGATGGAGAGCCACCTCGAGGCGCGGCTGTGGAACGACGTCTTCGTCGCGGCGCAGCAGGCCGTCGGCATCGACCGCGGCACCATCCGGGCCACCTGCCTGATCGAGACCTACCCCGCAGCGTTCGAGATGGAGGAGATCCTCTACGAGCTGCGCGAGCACAGCTCGGGCCTGAACGCCGGCCGCTGGGACTACCTGTTCAGCGTCATCAAGAAGTTCCGCGGTGCCGGTCGCGACTTCCTGCTGCCGGACCGCAACGCCGTCACGATGACCGCGCCGTTCATGCGCGCCTACACCGAGCTGCTGGTGAGCACCTGCCACAAGCGCGGCGCCCACGCGATCGGCGGGATGGCCGCCGCGATCCCGAACCGCCGTGACGCCGAGGCCAACGACGCCGCGATGGGCAAGGTCCGCAATGACAAGACCCGCGAGGCCGGTGACGGCTTCGACGGCTCGTGGGTGGCCCACCCGGACCTGGTGCCGATCTGCCGTGAGGTCTTCGACGCCGTCCTGGGCGAGCGGCCCAACCAGATCGAGCGCACCCGCGACGACGTGCACGTCACCGCCGCCCAGCTGCTCGACGTCCGCAGCACCCCGGGCGAGATCACCGAGGCCGGGCTGCGCGGCAACGTCAGTGTCGGGCTGCAGTACCTGCAGGCGTGGCTGCGCGGCAGCGGCGCCGTGGCGATCTTCGGCCTGATGGAGGACGCCGCCACCGCCGAGATCTCGCGCTCGCAGGTCTGGCAGTGGCAGAGCCTCGGCGTCGAGCTGAGCTCGGGGCAGGTCGTCACCAAGGACCTGGTGAACACGGTCATCGACGAGGAGCTCGCCAAGATCGCCCAGACGGTGGGCGACGAGGCGTTCGCCCACGGCGGCTGGGACGCCGCCACCGACCTGTACCGCGAGATGGCCACCAGCGAGGACTTCGCGGACTTCCTGACCCTGCCGGCGTACGAGCGCATGCCCTGACGCAGGACCCCCCACCTGGAGGACGGCATGACCACCATCTCGGCGACGACGAGCACCGCCGCTGCACTGGACGCCGTCACCGCGGCCGCGCGCGTCGCGTGCGGTGACGTCGCGGTGATCACCGACCACGCCCGGCTGCGCACCTACGAGTGCGACGGTTTGACGGCGTACAAGGTGGTGCCGGCCCTGGTCGTGCTGGCCCGCACCCGAGACCAGATCCGGGCCGTCGTGCTCGCCTGCCACGAGAACGGCGTCCCGTTCGTGGCACGCGGTTCGGGCACCGGCCTCAGCGGCGGCGCCCTGCCCCACGCGCAGGGGGTGCTCATCGTGACCTCGCAGATGCGACGGATCATCGAGGTGGACGCGGTGTCGCAGCGTGCCGTCGTCGAGCCCGGGGTGATCAACCTCGAGGTCACCGCGGCGGCCGCGCCGTACGGCTACTACTACGCGCCCGACCCCTCGAGCCAGCAGATCTGCTCGATCGGCGGCAACGTGGCGGAGAACTCCGGCGGGGCGCACTGTCTGAAGTACGGGTTCACCACCAACCACGTCCTGGCGGTCGAGCTGGTGACGCCCCAGGGCGAGGTCACCACCCTCGGCACCACCGCGCCCGACAGCCCCGGGTACGACCTGCTCGGCCTGGTCGTCGGCTCCGAGGGCACCCTGGGTGTCGTCACCGAGGTCACCGTCCGCCTGGTGCGTCGCCCCGAGGTGGTGCGCACCCTGCTCGCCGGGTTCGCCAGCACCGACGCCGCGGGTGCGGCGACGTCCGCGATCATCGGCGCAGGCGTCGTCCCGGCCGCGATCGAGATGATGGACGCCCTCGCCATCGAGGCGGCAGAGGCCGCCGTGCGCTGCAACTACCCGAGCGGCGCAGGCGCCGTGCTGATCGTCGAGCTCGACGGCCCGACCGCCGAGGTCGACGCCCAGTTCGACGAGGTGGTGCGCCACTGTGAGGACGCCGGGGCCTTCGAGGTGCGGGTCGCCGCGGACGACGCCGAGCGCGCCCTGATCTGGAAGGGCCGCAAGTCCGCGTTCGCCGCCGTGGGCCGGATCAGCCCGGACTACATCGTGCAGGACGGCGTGATCCCGCGCACCGCTCTGCCAGAGGTGCTGCGCGACATGCAGCGGCTGGCGGACGAGGCGGGCGTGCGCGTCGCGAACGTCTTCCACGCCGGCGACGGCAACCTGCACCCGCTGGTGCTGTTCGACGCCTCGCACCCCGGTGAGACCGAGCGGGCCGAGAGCGTCTCGGCAGCGATCCTGCACCTGTGCCTGTCGCGCGGCGGGTCGATCACCGGCGAGCACGGGGTGGGCTCGGACAAGGCCAAGTACATGGCCGAGATGTTCACCGCCGACGACCTCGACACCATGCAGCTGGTGCGCTGCGCCTTCGACCCGGGCGCGATCGCCAACCCGGGCAAGATCTTCCCCACCCCGCGCTTGTGCGGCGAACGCCCCGGCCGGGGCACCGGCCCGCACCCGCTGCAGCAGGCCGGTCTGGCAGAGGTGTTCTGATGACCGTCGGCACAGCCCTGCTCGACGACCTGGCCGCGCTCGTGGGCGGCCGGGCCCGCGCGGGCGGCGAGGCAGACCACGTCGGCGGAGTCCCGGCCGCGCTGGTCGCAGCACCGTCCTCGACCGACGAGGCGGCCGCGGTCATGCGCGCGTGCGCCGACCACGACCTGGCGGTGGCCTTCCGCGGCCAGAGCTCGGCTCTGCACTGGGGCGCCCCACCGCGGCGGCTCGACGTCCTGGTCGACACCGCGGGCCTGGGCCAGGTCGTCGAGCACGTGGCGGGTGACCTGGTCGCGGTGGTGCAGGCCGGGCTGCGCGTCGACGAGCTGAACGCCCGGGTGGGCGAGCACGGCCAGCAGCTCGCGCTGGACCAGCCGCGACCGGGTGCCAGCATCGGCGGCACCCTGGCCACCGCCCGCAGCGGGGCGCGGCGCGTGCACTACGGCGCCCCCCGCGACCTCGTGCTGGGCGTCACGATCGTGCGCGCCGACGGGGTCGTCGCCCGCGCCGGCGGCAAGGTCGTCAAGAACGTCGCGGGCTACGACCTGGCCAAGCTGGTCACCGGCGCCTACGGCACCCTGGGCCTGGTCACCGAGGCCGTGTTCCGGCTGCACCCGCTGGCGCAGGCCAGTCGCTGGCTCGCCGTGCGGTGCTCGGACGCCGGCGACGCAGCGCGGCGGGCCCAGCAGCTGGTCGGGTCGCAGCTGACGCCCACGGCGGTCGAGGTGCAACGGTCGCCCGGCGGGCCCGACGTCCAGCTGCTCGTCCTGCTCGAGGGCACGGCCCACGGGGTCGACGAGCGCACGGCGCCCACCCTGGCTCTGCTCGGTGAGGGTGCCGGCGAGGTCGAGCGTGACGCGGCCGAGGTGGCGGCCCTGCCCGGCGGCGCCGACGACGTGCTCGTCAAGGTCGCCGTGCCGCTCACCGGGGTCCGACGGCTGCTGGAGGCCGTGGCAGCGGCCGAGGTCAGCCGCGGCGTGCCCCTGCAGGTGCGGGGCAGCGCCGGCGTCGGCGTCCTGCACGTCAGCGCGCCCTCGGGCACGGACGCCGAGACCCTCGCCACGCTGCTGCGTGGCCTGCGCGCCGCGTGCGCCGGCGGGAGCGCCGGGCTGGGCCGCCACCTCGGCCGCGTCACGCTCGACCTCGCCGGCACCCTCACCGAGCAGAGCC
>JACMOY010000326.1 GCA_014377795.1 Actinomycetota bacterium
CGCCCGGCCCATCGCCTGCGCCTCGTCATCGCAGGTGAGCAGACCGAAACCGACGGGCACGCCCGTGCGGACGCTCACGTCGGTCAGCCCGTTGGTCGCGCCGGCGCAGACGTACTCGAAGTGCGGTGTGCCACCACGGATGACGACGCCCAGTGCCACGACGGCGTCGACGCCCGGAGCGAGCCGGGCCGCGGCGGCCGGCAGCTCGAACGCCCCCCGCACCCCCACCACCACCACGCCGGTGGCCCCGGCGGTCCCGAGGCCGCGGCGGGCGCCGTCCACCAGCCCCTGCATCACCGCCTCGTGCCACGACGCCGCCACGACCGCGACCCGCAGCCCTCGCCCGTCCGCCGTCAGCGCCGGCGCGCCCGAGCCGCTCACGCCGGCCGCCGCTCGGTCCGACCCGGGTCGACCCGCGCGGGCAGGTCGTGACCCATCCGCTCGCGCTTGGTCTCGAGGTAGGCCTCGTTGTGGACCGTGGCCGCCGACACCAGCGGCAGCCGGTCGACGACGTCCACGCCGTGCGCGGCCAGTCCCTCGACCTTGGCCGGGTTGTTGGTGAGCAGTCGCACCCGGGGCACCTCGAGGTCGTCCAGCATCGCGGCGGCGGCGCCGTACTCGCGGGCGTCGGCGGGCAGGCCGAGCTCGAGGTTGGCGTCGACGGTGTCGCGGCCGAGGTCCTGCAGAGCGTAGGCCTCGAGCTTGGACAGCAGCCCCACGCCGCGACCCTCGTGGCCGCGCAGGTACAGCACCGCCCCGCCGGCGGCCGCCACCATCGCCAGCGCGGCCTGCAGCTGGGTGCCGCAGTCGCAGCGCAGCGACCCGAGCACGTCGCCGGTCAGGCACTCGGAGTGCAGTCGCACCACGGCCGTCGGGTTGGTCGGGTCGCCGCTGACCAGGGCCAGGTGCTCGGCGCCGGTGCGCAGATCGCGGTAGCCGTGCGCGGTGAAGGTGCCGTGCACGGTCGGCAGGGTGGTCGTGGCGACGCGCTGCACCCGCGCCTGCCCCGGCGTGTCGGCGGGCGCCCGGCCGCTCCCGTCGGGCCGGGCGTCGTTGACCAGCCGCCACAGCGCCAGGTCGGCGATGCTGACGGTCGTCAGCCCCTCGCGCTCGCCGAGGGAGAGCACCTGCGGCAGCCGCATCATCGAGCCGTCGTCCTGCACGAGCTCGGCGATCACCCCGACCGGCGCCAGACCGGCCAGCCGGCACAGGTCGACGGCGGCCTCGGTGTGGCCGGCCCGCTCGAGCACGCCGCCGTCGCGGGCGCGCAGGGGCAGCACGTGGCCCGGCCGCACCAGGTCGCCCGGCGCGAGGGCCGGGTCCGCGAGCAGCCGCACGGTGCGCGCCCGGTCGGCGGCGCTGATCCCGGTCGTGACGCCGTCGCGGGCGTCGACCGACACCGTGTACGCCGTCCCGCGGGGGTCCTCGTTCTCGCGCACCATCAGCGGCAGCTCGAGCCGGTCGGCGACGGCGTCCGGCATCGGAGCACACAGCAGACCCGAGCTGTGCCGCACCGTCCACGCGACCCACTCGGACGTGGCCAGCTGGGCCGACAGGACGACGTCGCCCTCGTTCTCGCGGTGCTCGTCGTCGACCACCAGCACCGGCCGCCCGAGCCGCAGCTGGTCCAGGGCCTGCTCGATCGTCGCGAGGGCGCTCATGCCACCGTCTCCATCGCCGGCTCGGTCAGTGTCGTCGTCCGCGCGACCCTCAGCCACACGACGAGACCCCACACGACGAACGCCCCGTACACGGCGTACAGCGCGGCCGAGGGGTAGAACTGCGCCCGCAGCAGCAGCGGCACGCCCACCACGTCGACGGCGATCCAGCACAGCCAGAACTCGACCCAGCCGCGGGCCATCGCGTACGTCGCCATGACCGACCCGACGAAGATCCAGGCGTCCGCCCACACCGGGTCGTAGGACCCCAGCGCGCGGAACGCGGGTGTCAGCACGGCCACGGCGAGCAGGCCGGCGCCGACCAGCGCCGCGCGCTCGCGGCCGGTGGCCCACCGGGGCTGAACCGCCGGGCCGGCGCCCGTCGCGAGGGCCTGGTTCCAGCGCACCCAGCCGTAGACCGACACCACCACGAACATCACCTGGCGCCCGGCCTGACCGAGCAGCGTCGCGTGCTCGGGGTTGTCGAAGACCGCGCCGAGGAACACCGTGAACAGCAGCACGTTGCCCGCGATGCCGACCGGCCAGGCCCACACGCGACGGCGCATCCCACCCACGGCCGAGGCGAGGCCGAAGACGTTGCCGATCACCTCGCGCCACAGGATCGGGTGGCCGCCGACCACCAGCTGGGCCTCGAACAGCCAGCGCAGCGCGCTCATCGGTGTTCCTTCGCGGGGGTGGCGGCCAGCAGCCGCTGCACGTACTTGGCGAGGACGTCGACCTCGAGGTTGACGACGTCGCCCGGTCGGCGGGCGCCCAGTGTGGTCAGGTCGAGGGTGGTGGGGATCAGCGACACCGAGAAGGTGCCGGCCTCGTCGTCCAGGGCGCTGACGGTGAGCGACACGCCATCGACCGTGATCGACCCCTTCTCGACGACGTAGGCCGACAGCGCCGACGGCAGGGTGAAGGTGACGACCTCCCACCGGTCGCCGGGTTCGCGAGAGACGACCTCGGCCGTGCCGTCGACGTGGCCCTGGACGACGTGGCCGCCGAAGCGGCCGTCGGCCGGCATCGCCCGCTCGAGGTTGACCGGTGCACCCGGCGTGGCCGCGGCCAACGAGCTGCGGCGCAGCGTCTCGGCCATGACGTCCACGACGAACCGCCCCTCCCCGTGGTCGACCACGGTCAGGCAGACCCCGTTGACGGCGATCGAGGCGCCGTGCGCCGCGTCGGACGTGACGAGGGGGCCGTGCACCGTCAGTCGCGCCGAGTCGGCGCCGTGCTCGATCTCGACGACGTGGCCGAGCTCCTCGACGATCCCGGTGAACATCAGCGAGCCTCCTGGTGGGTGGGCAGTTCGGTGGTGGCCGGGCGCAGCAGCAGCCGCACGTCGTCGCCCACCCGGGTGACGTCGTCCAGGCGCAGCCGGGCGCAGTCCTCGATCGTGGTGATGCCGAGGTCGGCGACGGCGGCCGTACCGGCGCCGAGCAGGGCCGGGGCGACGTACGCGACGACGCGGTCGACCAGGCCGGCGCGCCAGAACGCCGCGGCCAGGCGCGGGCCGCCCTCGAGCCAGACGTGGCGCCGGTCGAGCCGCCACAGGTCTCTGAGCGCCGCCCGTGGGTCGTGGGTGGGCAGGCGCAGAGCGGGCTCCCCGTCGTCCACGCGGACGCCGGGTGGCAGGGGGCGCAGGCCCATCACGGCGCGCTGCGGCTGGCGCGGCAGCGGTTCGCCGTCCTCGCCCCGCACGGTGAGCCGGGGGTCGTCGGCCAGGACGGTGCCGGTGCCGACGAGGACCACGTCGGCCTCGGCGCGCAGCCGGTGGACGTCGGTCCGCGCCGCCGGTCCGGTGATCCAGGAACTGGTGCCGTCGGCAGCCGCGCTGCGGCCGTCGAGGGTCGTCGCGAGCTTCCAGGTGACGACCGGCCGGCCCAGGTCGACCGCAAGCTGCCACAGCTCGACCAGGGCGTCCGCCTCGGTGCGGACGTCGGTGGCGACGTCGACCTGCACACCGGCGCCGGCCAGCACCTCGGCCCCGCCGGCGGCGCGCGTGCGGGCGGTGCGGGGGTGCACGGCGCGTGCCACGCCGGCGTC
>JACMOY010000327.1 GCA_014377795.1 Actinomycetota bacterium
CGGCGGCGGGCGAGCGCACGTGCTGACCGATGCCGCCGGTGCTGGTGCCGGTCACCAGCAGCACCCTCATCGGGACACCGGACGTCGGTGGGCCAGCGCGCGCAGGTCCTCGCCCCCGGCGAGGGCCCAGCCCGCGGTCAGCAGCGCTGCGGCCGCAGCGGCGCCTGCGGCACCGGCAAGCAGGGCGGCCGGCACGCCCCCTGTGAGCAGCGCGTCAGTGACCCAACGGCCCGCCGCCGCCGCCACGGACCCGGCCACGAGCGCGGCGGCGAGCGCGCGCGGCACCCCGAGCAGGACGCCGTCCGGGCGGACCGCGCCGACCCGCAGCCGCCCGGCACCGACCAGCAGCGCGGCCCCGGCCGCCGTCATACCGACGCTGCTGGCGAGGCCGAGCGCCAGCAGGGTCGCGGCGGCGCCGTCGGCGAACGCCCCCACGAGGACGACGGAGAGCGCGGCGGCGAGCAGCCAGCCGCCCGCCGTGCTCACCGCCGCCCAGCGCACCCACCCGGCGGCGAACAGCCCGCGACCCAGGTGGGCGATCAGGGCCAGGCCCACCAGCCCGGGGGCGAAAGCGGTGAGCGCGGCGGCGAAGCCGCCCAGCGCCGCTGCGCCCGGCCCACCAGCCCGGCTGGCGTCGACCGCGGTGAACACCTGGCCGACGGCCGGCGCGGCGGCAATGAGCACGACCGCCCCCGCGGCGGCCGCGAGCACCACCAGCCGGGTCGAGCGCGACAGCGTCGCCGCATAGCCCGCCGCGTCCGCCGCAGCCGCCCGCTCGGACAGCTGGGGGAACGCCGCCGTCGCGATCGGCACCGCCAGCACGGCGTACGGCAGCAGGTACACGGCCTGGACGTAGGTGTAGACGTTGATCGTGCCGGCGCCGCGTCGGGTGGTCAGCAGCAGCGCCGTCAGCACCACGACCTGCTGGGCCACCAGCCCGGCCAGCCCCGCCAGAGCCAACCGCCGCGCCCGCGCAGCCACACCGGGCGGCAGCCGCAGCGTCGGCCGAAGGCGCACGCCGGCCCGGCGGGTCGGCACCAGCAGCGGCAGGCTGAGGACGGCCACGCCCAGCGTGGTTCCGAGCGAGAGCACCAGCTCGGTGCCTCGCCCCGGCACCCAGTCGGTGCCCTGTCGGCCCTGAGCGAGGTTCCCGTAGCCGGCGTACGCCCCGATCACCACCAGGCTGGACAGCAGCGGCGCGAGGGCCGGCGCGACGAACCGGCGGTGGGCCTGGAGCACTCCGCTGAGCACGACCCCGACGCCGTACAGCGCGACCTGCGGGGCGAAGACCACGAGCATGCGGGCGGTCTGCGCGCTCTGGCCCGGGCACCCGGCCCCGCTGAGCAGGCCCGCCACCGGGCCAGCCAGCAGCGCGAGCAGGACGGCCAGGGGCACCAGAGCCAGGACGGCCCAGGTGAGCAGGCCGGACGCCGTCCGGTCGGCAACCGCGCGGTCCCCGGCGACCGCCCCTGCGGACAGCAGTGGCCCCGACAGCAACGGGACGACGCACGCCGCGAGCGCGCCGCCGGCGACCACCTCGAACAGCACGTTGGGGACCGTGTTCGCCGCCTGGTACGCGGTGCCGGTGCAGGTCGACCCGACAGCCGCGGCGAAGACGAACCACCGGCCGAACCCGACGACGCGCGACAGCAGCGTCAGGACGGCGATCAGCCCGGCGGCGCCGGCGAGGCTGGGGACGGTGCGGCGGGCGCTCACGGGGCGGGTCGGGCCGGGCGGCGGCCGAGCCGATCGAGCTCGCGCAGGCCGGGCGTGCGGTCGATCACGGCGGTGAAGCTGACCCGCTCGCTGGCCAGCGTCAGGGCGACCAGGGCCGCGACCGTCGCCCACCGTCCGCGCGGCCCGGTACCGACGACGGCGGCCACCCCCAGCAGCGCACCGGCCGCGTTGGCGCCGGTGTCACCGAGCATGCTGACCTCGGCGAGGTCGTCGCGCAGCAGACCGGCCGCCGCCCCGCCGGCGACCGCGGCCAGCGGCCACCCCGCGGACGCGCTCAGCGGCGCCGTCAGCAGCAGCACCGTCTTCAGGGCCCGCCCCGGGCGCAGGTCGAGCAGGTTGACCAGGTTCGCCGTCCCCGCGACGACGACCCCGCCGACGAGCAGGTCGAGCAGCCGCGCGGCCCGGCCACGGCCCGGGTCCCCTGGCCGGGCCAGACCGGCCGCGGCCAGACCGGTCAGCGCCAGGCCGACGACCTTGACCGAGCCCGTGGTCACCTGCCCCCGACGCAGGGCGGCCAGGTGCCCGCTCAGGCCCTTGCTGCCCGCGTCGCCGGCGAGGTCGTCATAGGCACCGAGCGCGGCGGCCCCGGCGACGGCGAGCGCCGCACCCGCCCGCGCCCGACCGGGCCCGGCGGGCAGGGCCAGCGCCGCGAGGGCTCCCGCAGCCAGCGCCGGGCCCTCGAGCAGGGTGACCGGCTCACCACGGTGGTTGGTGCGTGCCCAGCGGTCGGCACCGCCGGGTGGGCGCTGCGCCAGCAGCCGGGCGCAGCCTCGGGCGGCCAGGCCCGCCGCGCCCGCGAGGGCTGGGCCGGCCCCCACGGGTGGGGTCCGCACGCCTCAGGGCCTGGTCGCGGTCGACGCCGGCAGGACGGCGGAGGCCCCGGCCCCCACGCCGTACTGACCGGCCGCGCCGGCAGCCTGCTCGCGCAGCGCGTAGACGGTGGCGATCAGCCCCATCGGCGCAGCGAGGTCGTCGACGGTGCTGACGACCTTGGCCGTGGCCGCCTCGGCCCGCACCGCGGCGACCACCCCGCCGGTGCCGGCACTGTCGGGGGCACCGACGACGGCGCTGCCCCGTCCGGCGGCGTCCAGGCTGCGGGCGAGCGCGACCCAGCCGGCGAGGTCGGCCCTGCGCCGGTCGTCGGTGACCTTGGCGTCCGGCGCGGGGGCGACGATGACGGCCAGGGTGGCCGCCGCCGGCCCGTCCCCGTCGTACGTCACCAGGTCGGCCGCCTTGAACCGCGCGAGCGTCGCGGCCCGGGTCGGGTCCGGTCCGGTGACGTCGGTCAGCTTGGGCACCAGCAGCGCCGAGGCGAGCAGCGCACCCAGCCGGCGCTCGGGCGTGGCCGCGGGGCTGGCGGAGGCCCCCGCCGAGGGCGCCAGGGTCGTCAGCAGCTCGTCGCGGACGCCCACCTTCGCGGGGTCGGTCCAGGCCGAGGTGATGCCGACGGTCCCGCTGACGGTGCCACCCGCCTCGGTGAGCACCGCGGTCAGCGCCGTGACCGTGTCGGCGTCGGCCCCGGGCAGCGCGACGACGACGATCGGGTAGCCACCCAGGCGTGCGGACACCAGGTCCGGCGTGATGGCCGTGGCGAACGCGTCCCCGGCGTCGACCTGGCGCTGCGCAGCGTCCAGCTGGGTCCGCAGGTCGGACTTCTCCTGACGCAGCGTCGAGACCTGGTTGGTGAGCGTCGTGCCCAGGTTCCCCTGCAGGGGCCCGGCGCCGAGCAGGATCCCGACCGCGAGGGCCAGGAAGATCGAGACGATCGAGACGATGTGGTAGCGGAAGTCGATCACCTAGAACAGCCCTCGGGCCCACGACCACACGTCGTCCCAGCGCGCACCGACCAGCCCGAGCATGGCCGTGCCGGAGGGCGTCACCGACAGCGCCACGACGACGGCGAACAGCCCGCACAGCAGCAGCACCGACAGCTGCATGCTGGAGATGCGGGCGCGGTACAGCCGGCTCACGCCCTTGGCGTCGACCAGCTTGCCGCCGACCCGCAGCCGGGTCAGGAAGGTGCTGGCCATCCCCGAGCGTCCCTTGTCGAGGAACTCGACCAGCGTCGCGTGACTGCCGACGGCCACGATCAGCTCGGCGCCCTTGTCGTCGGCGAGCAGCATCGCGACGTCCTCGCTGGTGCCGGTCGCGGGGAACACGACCGGCTCGATACCCAGGCGCTGCACCCGTTCCAGCCCGGGTGCCCGGCCGTCGCGGTAGGCGTGGACGACGATCTCGGCCCCGCAGGACAGCGCGCGGTCGCTCACCGAGTCCATGTCGCCGACGATCAGCGCCGGGGTCAGCCCGACCTCCAGGACGGCGTCAGCACCACCGTCGACACCGATGATCACCGGGCGGTACTCGCGCACGTAGGACCGCAGCGCCTGCAGGTCCTCTTTGTAGTGGTAGCCGCGCACGACCACCAGGACGTGACGGCCGTCGAGCTTGGTGCGGATGTCGGGGACCCCGACACCGTCCAGCAGCAGCTCGCGCTCCTTGCGCAGGTACTCCATCGTGTTGGCCGCGAACGCCTCGAGCTGGACGGCCAGCCCGGCCCGGGCCTGCTCCATCGAGGCCGCGACGGTCTCCTGCGTCTGCAGGACGCCGGTGCCGATCAGGTCGTCGCCGAGGTAGACGTCGGCGCCGTCCAGCCGCACCCGGTCGCCCTCGGTGAGCCGGACCATCACCTCGTGGCCGACGCCGTCGACCAGCGGGATGCCCGCGGCGAGCAGGATCTGCGGGCCGAGGTTGGGGTAACGCCCGCTGGTGCTCGCGACAGCGTTGACGACCGCGCTCGGACGTCGGCTCACCAGGGCCTCGGCCGCCACGGTGTCGATGTCGAGGTGGTCGATCACCGCGATGTCACCGGGCTGCAACCGGGTGGTGAGGTTCTTGGTGCGCCCGTCCACCCGGGCCACCCCGACGACCCCGGAGCCGGTCGGCTTCGAGGAACGGCGGTGCAGCAGGGGCAGGCGCATCGCCGCACATCGTGCCACGGGACGCGCCCGGCCCGTGGCACGCGCGGCGGCCGCGGGCGGCGCCGCGACGTCGGCCCGGGCGGTCTCGAGCAGCTCGACGGCGTGCGCCCGCGCGCTGCTGGAGTCCTCCTGGCCCGCGAGCATGCGGGCCAGCTCGCGCACCCGCTGCTCCTCGTCCAGCACGCTGACGCCGCTCTCGGTGACCGCACCGTCGTCGGTCTTCTCGACCAGCAGGTGCTGGTCCGCGTACGCCGCCACCTGGGGCAGGTGGGTCACGACCACGACCTGCGACCCCCGCGCCAGCCGGGCCAGCCGACGTCCGATCTCGACCGCGGCCCGGCCGCCCACCCCGGCGTCGACCTCGTCGAACACGAACGTGGGCACCGGGTCGGCCCCGGCCAGAACCACCTCGGGCCCGAGCATCACGCGTGAGAGCTCACCGCCGCTCGCGCCGCGCGCCACCGGCCGCAGCGGCGCCCCGGCGTGTGGTGCGAGCAACAGCTCGACGTCGTCCGCGCCCTGGACCCCCACGGCCACGGTGCGTGCGCCGTCGGCGAAGGGGACCGCGAGACCGGCGGGGTCCTCGCGGCGGGTCACCTGCACCACCAGCCGGGCGTGCGGCATCGCGAGCTGGGCGAGCTCGGCGCCGACGAGGTCACCCAGGCGTCCGGCGGCGCAGACCCGCGAGTCCCCGAGCTCGGCCGCGGCCTGGGCGAGCGCCACCCGGCCGTGCTCGCGGTCGCGACTCAGCTGCTCGATCCGGCCCTGGTCGTCGTCCAGCTCGAGCAGCCGCAGCGAGGCCCGCCGGCCCCAGTCCAGGACGGCGTCCGCGTCCTCGCCGTACTTGCGGGCCAGCGCCGTCAGCACCGCGCGACGCTCCTGCACCACCGCGAGGCGCGCGGGGTCACCCTCGATGCCCGCGGCGTACGACGCGAGGTCGGCCGCGACGTCGGCCAGCAGGTACCCGACCTCGGCGAGCCGGTCGTCCAGGCCGGCCAGGCCGCTGTCGTGCCCGCGCACCGGGTCCAGCGCGTGCCGGGCGGCCGCGACCAGGGTGATGGCGTCAGCGCCCTCGTCACCCCCCTGCACGGCAGCGTGCGCGACCTCGGCGGCAGCGCGCAGCGCGTCGGCGTGCCCCAGCCGGGTGTCCTCGTCGCGCAGCGCGTGGTCCTCGCCGGGCTGCGGGTCGACCGCCTCGATCTCCTCCAGGCCGTGGCGCAGCAGGTCGGCCTCCTGCGCCCGCTCGCGGCCCCGGGTCACCACCTCGTGCAGCTCGCTCTCGAGCGCGGTGAGGGCGCCGTGCGCTGCTGCGACGGCGGCGAGCAGGTGGTCGTGGTCGGCGAACCGGTCCAGCGCGGTCCGCTGCCGCGCCGGCTGCAGCAGCCGCAGCTGGTCGGACTGGCCGTGGACCGTGACCAGCTCGGCGGCCAGCTCGGCCAGGACGGCGACCGGCACCGCGCGGCCGCCGGCGTGGGCGCGGGAGCGACCGGCGGCGGTGACGGTGCGCGCGAGCAGCAGCACGTCCTCGTCGAGCTCGGCGCCGGCGTCCTGCGCCATGGCGGTCACCGGGCTGTCTGCCGCGAGCACCACCCGTCCCTCGACCAGCGCCGAGGCGGCACCGCTGCGCACCGACCCGGCGTCCGCCCGAGCGCCGAGGAGCAGACCGAGGCCGGTCACGACCATGGTCTTGCCGGCCCCGGTCTCGCCGGTGACGACCGTGAACCCGGGGTGCAGGTCGAGCACGGCGTCGGTGATCACGCCCAGCCCGCGGATCCGCATCTGCTCCAGCACGGAGCCCAGCCTAGGAGCCGGTGGGCCCGTGGCCGCGCCACCCGTGCACGGGCAGCCGGAACTTGGCGACCAGCCGGTCGGTGAACGGCCCGCGCGCCAGCCGGGCCAGCCGCACCGGCAGCACCCCGCGGGTGACCTCGACCCGCGAGCCGGGGCCGAGCTCGAACTTGCGGCGCCCGTCGCACCACATCACCGCACTGTTCGGCCCGTGGGCGAGCACCTCGACCGCCAGGGTGGACGTCGGCGCCACCACGAGCGGGCGGGCGAACAGCGCGTGGGCGGCGTTGGGCACCAGCAGCAGGGCCTCGACCTGCGGCCAGACGACCGGACCCCCGGCGGAGAACGCGTACGCGGTCGACCCGGTTGGGGTGGCGAGGACCACGCCGTCGCAGCCCAGGTGGCTCAGCGGTCGGCCGTCCACCTCGATCACCAGCTGCAGCATCCGCTCGCTGGTGGCCTTCTCGACGCTCGCCTCGTTGAGCGCCCACGACCGGGCCACGACCTCGCCGTCCACCAGGACGGTCACGTCCAGCGTCATCCGCTCCTCGACCTCGTAGTCGCGGTCGACGACGCGCTGCGAGGTGGCGGCGAGGTCGTCCCGCTCGCTCTCGGCCAGGAACCCGACGTGACCGAGGTTGACGCCCAGCAGCGGCACCTGGGTGCCGCGCACCAGCTCGGCGCCGCGCAGGATCGTGCCGTCCCCGCCGAGCACGACGACCAGCTCGCAGCCGTCGACCGGGTCAGCCACGTCGGCGACGTCGACGCCGTCGCTGGTCAGCTCGGCGGCCTCGTCGGCGAGCACCGAGACGCGCATTCCGGCGTCCATCAGCCGGCTGAGCATCTCGCGCGCGGTGGCGACCGCCTCGGGTCGCCCGGTGTGCGTGCACAGCAGCACCCGGCGCTGCGCAGTCACTGCGGCCCCTGCTCGACGGCCTGCCGGACCATCCGCTCGAGGTCCGCCGTGGCCGGCGCCACATCCTGCGCGGGCCGGGTGAGCCAGACGAAGTACTCGACGTTGCCGCTCGGCCCAGGCCAGCGACTGGCCCGGACGGCGAGCACCGCCAGTGCGTGGTCCGCGACGGCGGCCCGCACCACCGACAGCACCGCGTCGACCCGACGGGGGACGTCGCGGACGACCCCTCCCGCGCCGAGGCGCTCGCGCCCGACCTCGAACTGCGGCTTGATGAGGACGAGCAGGTCACCGCCGCGGCGCACCAGAGCGACGAGGTCGGCGAGCACGACGGTGACGGAGATGAAGGACAGGTCGGCCACGAGCAGCTCGACCTGGCCACCGACCTGCTCGGGTGACAGGCCGCGGACGGTCACGCCCGCCCGATCCTGCACCCGCGGATCCGCGCGCAGCGGGGCAGCCAGCTGGTCGTGCCCGACGTCGACCGCCACCACGTGCGCCGCCCCGTGCTCGAGCAGCACCTGGGTGAAGCCACCCGTGCTGGCGCCGGCGTCCAGGCAGCGACGGCCGGCGACCACGGGCGCCGCACCCGCGGCGGCCAGGTCCTCGAGGAACCCGGACAGCTTGAGGGCGCCCCGGCCGACGTAGTCCGGCCGCTCGCCGGCCGCCACGACGACGTCGCTGCCGGCCGACACCCGCTGCGAGACCTTGCCGGCGGGCCGCCCGTCGACCTGCACCCGCCCGGCGCGCACCAGCTCCTCGGCCTGACCGCGGGCACGAGCCAGCCCGCGGCGCACCAGCTCGACGTCCAGGCGGTTCGCGGTCTCAGAGATCGGTCGGTCAGCCATCGAGATCGGCGAGACGGTCCTGCATGCTGCGGTGCGCCCCGACGTACGCCTCGACCTGCTCGGCGACCGGCGCGCTCGTGGCGTCGGTCAGCTCGGCCAGGGCAGCGTCGACCGCCTCGTCGCCGGTGGGCGGTGGCGCGGGCTGCTCGCTCATGTCGAGGTGGCCTTGGACGCGGACGACCTCTTCGTCGTGCGCTTGGTCGCAGCCTTGCGGGGCGTGGTCTTGGCCGTCTCAGCCGTTTTAGCCGTCGCGCTCCTGGCCGTCGCCCGCTTCGCAGCTGCCGGCGTCGTCGTGGCCTTCTTTGCGGCCGCTCGCTTCGTGGCCGCTCGCTTCGTGGCCGTCTTCGCGGTCGCCGTCTTCGCGATTGCCTTCTTCGCGGTTGCCTTCTTCGCGGTCGCTCGCTTCGCGGTCGCTCGCTTCGCCGTCGTCGCGCCCAGGTCGCGCTCGAGCTCACGCACCCGGGCCCGACTGGTGACCAGCTCGGCCTCCAGATCGGACCTGCCGTCCAGGCCGAGGCGGGAGACGACCGTCTCGACCTCGGCCCGCACCAGATGGCTGAGCATCTCGCGGTTGGCCCGGCCGGCGGCCAGCAGCTCGTCGGCCAGGGCAGACGCCTGGGCGGCCAGTCCATCGACCCCGGCTGAGGCCACCGGCAGCACGGCAGCGGCGGCCAGTGCCTGGCGGGCGGCCTCGAGGGCGCGCTGGCGGGTCAGGTCACCGACACCGCTGGCGACCTGCAGGTAGGCCTTGAGAACCTCGATCACGACTGACCTCCTCGGCGTTCGCCAGGGACGGCGAGCGTGCGGCCACGCTACCGGTCCCACCCGTGCGGCGCCGTCCAAGCCGACAGCGCGCGGGCCGCCCGGTCGACCAGGCGTGCAGGTGCGCCCTCGTCCTCACCCGCCGCCCACACCGCCGAGCACACCGCACGCAGCGCCTCGAGCGCCTCGTCCGCACCCCCGGTGGCCGGGGACGCGGGGTCCAGCTCGACCTGGTCGTCGGCGACTCTGGCTGCGGCGCCGCCGCAACGCCACCAACCGTCGTGATCGGCCTCGCAGCCCGGGTGCGGCGCCGCGAGCCCGTCCAGGTCGGCCGCGACCAGCGTCGGCCGCAGGCCTGCTGGTGCCGCGAGCAGGTCGTGTGCTGCGCTGACCCCGGTGAGCACCAGCAGGCTGGGCAGCTCGGCGGCGGCCGCCCCGGCGATGTCGGTGTCCAGCCGGTCGCCCACGACCAGCGGACGCCGCGCGCCGGTGCGGCGCACGGCCTCGTCCATGATCGGGCGCCACGGCTTGCCGGTCACGGTCGGCGTCGCGCCGGTCGCCTGCTGCACCACCTGCACCAGCGCACCGTTGCCCGGCGCCGGGCCCCGGGGGGTGGGGATGCTGAGGTCGAGGTTGCTGGCGCCCCACGGCACCCCGGCCCGGACGGCGATGCAGCCCTCGACGAGCTGGGCCCAGCCGACGTCGGGTGAGAAGCCCCGCACCCCCGCCGCCGGGTCGTCGTCAGCCGAGGAGACCGGTGTCAGACCGACCGCGGTCAGCGCGGCCCGCAGGCCCTCGCCGCCCACCACCAGCACGCGGGACCCGACCGCCAGCCGGTCCGCGAGCACGGTGGCCGCGGCCTGGGCGCTGGTCACCACGTCGCCGGCGTCGGCAGCGACCCCGATCCGTGTCAAGTGCTCGGCCACCGCGTCCGGGGTGCGGGAGGCGTTGTTGGTGACGAAGGCGAGGCGGGCCCCTGCCGCAACGGCTGCGGCCAGGGCCGGGGCGGCCCGCGGAACGACCGCGTCGCCCACGTAGACGACACCGTCCAGGTC
>JACMOY010000328.1 GCA_014377795.1 Actinomycetota bacterium
GCGGCCCGCGTAGGCGGCGAGTCAAGTAGTGACGCAAGTGGGGGGTGGGGCGGGGGTCAGTCCTCGCGGTTGCTGCGGCTGCGCCGTCGCCGGCTGGAGGCCACGCCCTCGGGGCCGAAGAGCTCGTTCGAGAGCACCTCGAACAGCGTGCGCGAGTCCGGCAGGAAGCTGACGGTGCGCAATGCCTGGTCCTGGCCAGCGGACTCGAACACGAACTCGCCGTAGCCCATCAGCCGGCCCAGCGGTGAGACGTTGTACGACATGTCGGTCACCTTGGCGAGCGGCATGATCGCGACCCGCCGGGTCAGCAGGCCGTAGGTGAGCAGCAGCCGCTCGTCGGTGACGACGAACCAGTCCTGCGAGCGCTCGATGACCTTCCAGATCATCCGCGCGAGCAGCACCAGCCAGGCCAGCCACAGCACGTCGCGGACGAACGGCACCCCCTGCGGCAACCGGACGTCGGCATTGGCCACGAGCACGAGGCCGACCACGGCGCTGGCGACTGGCTCGGCGACCACGACCCAGTGCCGACGTACGGTGATGACGGCCTGCTCGCTCGGCAGCAGGTAGCGCGCGACCCTGGCCAGACCCTCGGGCGTCAGGGCCGGCACCGGGCTAGCCCTTCAGCAGCGCGTCGAAGAAGGCGGCGACCGCGCCCAACCCCGACACGATCCCGTCCCAGGCGGCGCGCACGATGCTGGCGGCCTGGTCGGGTGAGCGGAAGACGGCATAGACGAAGAACGCGACGAGCAGCCAGATCACGACTCGCTTCAGTCGGCTCATGCGTCACCTCCCTCGTCGTGCCGGGGCCAGCTGCCCCGCACGATCTTCTCGGCCACGCGGACGGCGGCGGGGGAGGCGCGCCGGTCAGACGACACCGTAGAGCCGGTCGCCGGCGTCGCCGAGGCCCGGGACGATGTAGCCGAGCTCGTTGAGCCGCTCGTCCATCGCCGCCGTGACGACGGTGACGGGCACGGCCAGGTCGGCGAGCTCGCGCTCGAGGCGGTCGACGCCCTCGGGGGCGGTGAGCAGGCAGATCACGGTGATCTCGTCGGCGCCGCGATCGACGAGGAACCGCACCGCTGCGGCGAGCGTGCCGCCCGTGGCCAGCATCGGGTCGAGCACGTAGCACTGGCGCCCCGACAGGTCGTCGGGCAGCCGGGTGGCGTACGTGGTGGCGGTCAGGGTCGTCTCGTCGCGCACCATGCCGAGGAACCCCACCTCAGCCGTCGGCAACAGGCGCATCATCCCCTCGAGCATCCCGAGGCCTGCCCGCAGGATCGGCACCACCAACGGTTTGGGCGACGACAGCCGGACGCCGGTCGCCGGGCCCACCGGGGTCCGCACCCGGATCGGCACGACCCGCACGTCGCGGGTGGCCTCGTAGGCGAGCAGCGTGACGAGCTCGTCGGCGAGACGGCGGAAGGTCGGCGAGTCGGTGCCCTCGTCGCGCAGGGCGGTGAGCTTGTGGGCCACCAGCGGATGGTCGGCGACGTGGACGCGCATGCCGGGCAAC
>JACMOY010000042.1 GCA_014377795.1 Actinomycetota bacterium
ACCAGGGCTCCTTGGCGGCAGCGTAGGCAGTGGCCGAGAGGCCGAGGGCAGCGAGTCGGCGCTTCTCGGCCCCGTAGACCGCCCCCTCGGCCGGCACCGCCCGCCACCAGTCGCGCAGCAGCAGCGCGGTGCGCCACCCGGGGCCGTCCACCTCGCGGACGTGCAGGTGCACCACGCGCGCCGGGTCGGCTCCCCCGTGGAACCGCTTGCGCCAGCGTCGGGGGTCGGGGTCGACCTCGGCGTGCACGTTGTCGATGACGTTCCCCGCCACGTGCGGGAAGCCGGCCTGCACCAGGGCCGACCGGACGGCGTCCGCATCGGCGAGGGTGTCGACGCCCAGCTGCAGGTCGATGACCTCCTTGGCCACCAGGCCCGGCACGGACGTCGACCCGATGTGCTCGACCCCCCGGCCGCGCTCCCCCGCCGCCCGGGCGATCCGGGCCGCGAGGCGCGCCGCCTGCGCGGGCCACGTCGGGTCGGACGGCACCAGGGCCAGGGCCGAGGCGCGCTGCACCCGGACGCCGGTGCGCACGTTGCGTTCGAAGGGCACCAGCCGCTGGTGCCACAGGTCGTGGACGGCAGCCATGAGCTCGACGTCCGATCCACCGTTGTCGAGCCAGACGTCTGCAGCGGCCCGGCGCTGCTCGTCCGTGGCTTGCGCGCGGATCCGGGCCCGGGCGTCGTCCGCCGCCATCCCCCGCTGGGCCAGCCGGCCCACCCGCACCTCGACGGGCGCGTCAACCATCACCACGAGGTGGTACGCCGCCCCCATCGCCTTCTCGACCAGCAGCGGGACGTCGTGCACCACGACCGCGTCCGCCGGCGCCGCGTCGATCAGCTCGGTGGTGCGGGCGGCGATCAGCGGGTGGGTGATGGCCTCCAGCGCGCGACGCCGCTCGTCGGCCCCGAAGACCAACCGGGCCAGCGCCGGCCGGTCGAGCGACCCGTCCTGCGCCTGGACGCCGGCACCGAACGCGGCGACGACCGCGGCCAGGCCCGCGCTGCCCGGCGCCACGACCTCGCGGGCGAGCAGGTCGGCGTCGACGACCACCGCCCCCAGCGCAGCGAGTCGGCGGGCCACGGTGGACTTGCCGGATCCGGTGCCCCCGGTCAACCCGACGCGCAGCATCGCGCCAGCCTAGGTGCACGAAGGCCCCGCACCCGGAAGGGGTGCGGGGCCTCGCGTCAACGCCTGGTCAGGCGCCGGTGAGCTTCTCGCGCAGCGCGGCCAGGGCCTCGTCCGAGGCCAGCGTGCCCTCGGCCTCGACCGGCGCCGCGGGCACCGATTCGGTGTCCGACTCGTCCGCGGCGTCCCCGGACTGCGAGGAGTAGGTGGTGGGCGACTCGCCACCGCCGCTGCGTGCCTCGGCGTCGGCCTTGGCAGCCTCCTCGACCTGCTTCTTGTGCGCCTCCCAGCGCTCGTGCGCCTCGGCGTACTGCTTCTCCCAGACCTCGCGCTGGGACTCGAAGCCCTCGAGCCAGTCGTTGGTCTCGGGGTCGAAGCCCTCGGGGTACTTGTACTGGCCGGCGTCGTCGTACTCGGCGGCCATGCCGTACTGCGTGGGGTCGAACTCGGGGGTCGGCGAGGCGCCCGCGTCGTTGGCCTGCTTCAGCGACAGCGAGATCCGCCGACGCTCGAGGTCGATGTCGATCACCTTGACGAAGATCGGGTCACCGACCTGGTCGACCTGCTCGGGCACCTCGACGTGGCGCTCGGCGAGCTCGGAGATGTGGACCAGGCCCTCGATGCCCTCGTCGACTCGCACGAACGCACCGAACGGGACGAGCTTGGTGACCTTGCCGGGCACGACCTGGCCGATCGCGTGGGTGCGTGCGAACTGCTGCCACGG
>JACMOY010000329.1 GCA_014377795.1 Actinomycetota bacterium
GCCGACCGCCTGGCCGAGATGTCCGAGGTCGACTACGTGGTCATCACCGCCGGCAGCTTCGACCTGCTGGTCGAGGCCGTCTGCGAGGACGACGACGCCCTGCTCGAGCTCGTCAGCACCAGGATCCGCGCCATCGCGGGCGTCCGAAGCACCGAGACGTTCGTCTACCTCAAGCTCCGCAAGCAGCTCTACAACTGGGGAACCCGATGACCATCACGCCGCAAGACATCTCCGGCCGAGGCGACGGCCACACCACTCCGCGCGGGACGCTGCGTACCGACGCCGCCCGCGACCACCTGTGGATGCACTTCACCCGCCACTCGACGTACGAGCAGGGCGGGCAGGTGCCCGTCATCGTCCGCGGTGAGGGCCACAAGATCTGGGACGCCCAGGGCCGCGAGTACATCGACGGTCTGGCCGGGCTGTTCACCGTCCAGGTGGGCCACGGCCGCACCGAGCTGGCCGAGGCGGCGGCCAAGCAGGCCTCCGAGCTGGCCTTCTTCCCGCTGTGGTCCTACGCCCACCCGGCAGCGATCGACCTGGCCGAGCGCCTGGCGCACGAGGCCCCGGGCGACCTGAACCGGGTGTTCTTCACGACCGGTGGCGGCGAGGCCGTCGAGTCGGCCTGGAAGCTGGCCAAGCAGTACTGGAAGCTGATGGGCAAGCCCACCAAGCACAAGGTCATCAGCCGCAGCGTCGCTTATCACGGCACGCCGCAGGGGGCACTGTCGATCACCGGCATCCCCGAGGCCAAGATCCCGTTCGAGCCGCTGGTGCCCGGGGGCCACAAGGTGCCCAACACCAACATCTACCGGGCGCCCGAGCACCTGCGCGACGACCCCAAGGCGTTCGGCCGCTGGGCCGCCGACCGGATCGGCGAGGCGATCGAGTTCGAGGGCGCCGACTCCGTGGCCGCGGTGTTCCTCGAGCCGGTGCAGAACTCCGGCGGTTGCTTCCCGCCGCCGCCCGGGTACTTCGAGCGGGTGCGCGAGATCTGCGACGAGAACGACGTCCTGCTCGTCAGCGACGAGACGATCTGCGCCTTCGGTCGCATCGGCGAGATCTTCGCCTGCAACGACTTCGGCTACGTGCCCGACATCATCACCTGCGCCAAGGGCATGACGTCTGGATACTCCCCGATCGGCGCCATGATCGCCTCGGACCGGCTGTTCGAGCCGTACAAGAAGGGCACCACCTACTTCCCGCACGGCTACACCTTCGGTGGCCACCCGGTGTCCGCCGCCGTCGCGATGGCCAACCTCGACATCTTCGAGCGCGAGGGTCTGGTGGCCCACGTCCACGAGAACGCCCCGCGCTTTCGGGCCACGCTCGAGAAGCTGCTCGACCTGCCGATCGTCGGTGACGTGCGCGGCGAGGGGTTCTTCTACGGGATCGAGCTGGTGAAGGACAAGGTCACCCGCGAGTCGTTCGACGACGACGAGTCCGAGCGGCTGCTGCGCGGGTTCTTGTCCAAGGCGCTGTTCGAGGCAGGGTTGTACTGCCGCGCCGACGACCGCGGCGACCCGGTGGTGCAGCTCGCGCCGCCGATCATCATCGGCCAGCCCGAGTTCGACGACATCGAGCAGCGCCTGCGTGGCGTGCTGTCGGAGGCGTGGAACCACTTGTGACCTCCCGGCAGCCGGCGCCCCGGACGCAGGTGCGCCGGCTGCCGGGCAAGCAGGTCGACGACCGCGCCGCTCTCGACGCGCTGCTCGCCAACGCCCTGATCGCCCACGCGGCGGTCGTTGACGGCGGGCAGCCGTACGTCCTGCCGGTGGCCGTGGCCCCGGACGGTGACCGGGTGCTGAGCCACGGGTCGACGGCGTCGCGCCTGTTCCGCGCCCTCGCGGACGGCGCACCCACCTGCTTGACCGTCACCGTCGTCGACGGCCTGGTGCTGGCCCGCAGCCAGTTCGAGTCCTCGATGCACTACCGCAGCGCGGTGCTGCTCGGTCGGTGCAGCGTGCTCACCGGCGACGACAAGATGCGGGCGCTGCGGGTGCTGACCGAGCACCTGATGCCCGGCCGGGCCACCGACGCGCGACCACCTTCCAACCGCGAGCTGGCCGCTACGACCGTCCTCGCCCTGCCGCTGGACGAGTGGTCGCTGAAGGTCTCGGACGCACCGCCCGAGGACGACCCGACCGACCTCGACCGGCCGGTCTGGGCCGGAACCGTTGCACTGCATCATGTCTGGGGTTCTGCCACGCCCGCGCCGGATCTCGTCGGCAACCACCCCGTGCCGGCGTACGTCGGCGCCTGGCCCCAAGGACGCACGTGAGCGACTACCGCAGCCTCTCGTTCTGGCACGACACCCTGGACGAGCCGCTGGTGCAGCGCGCTCCGCTGGACGGCGACACCACCGCGGACGTCGCCATCGTCGGTGGCGGGCTGACCGGGCTCTGGGCGGCGTACTACCTCAGCCGGTCTCAGGTCGACGTCGTGGTGGTCGAGGCGGAGACCGCCGGCTTCGGTGCCAGCGGGCGCAACGGCGGGTGGTGCTCCGCACTGCTGCCCCAGGGGCCGGACGCCATCGCCCGCCGACACGGCCGGGCCGCCGCACTGGCTATGCGCCGCACCATGAACGACACGGTGCGCGAGGTCGGCGCGGTCGCCGCCGCCGAAGGCATCGACTGCGACTGGCTGCACGGCGGGACGGTGGTGGTCGCCCGCACCGCCGCGCAGCTCGACCGCGCTCGGGCCGAGGTCGCGCACGACGCCGACTGGGAGGGCGTCGACGGGCTGCAGCTGTTGGACGCAGACCAGACCCGCGCTCGGGTCGGCGTCCACGACGCCGTGGGGTCGACGTACACGCCGCACTGCGCCCGGGTGCACCCGGCCAAGCTGGTGCGGGGGCTGGCCCGCGTGGTCGAGCAGCGTGGCGTCCGCATCCTGGAGGGCACCCGGGTGACGGCGATCGCCCCCGGCCGGGTCGACACCGACCGCGGCACGGTCATCGCCCGCCACGTGCTGCGCGCCACCGAGGGCTGGACACCGCAGCTGCCCGGGCACGGTCGCGACGTCGCCCCCGTCTACAGCCTCGTGATCGCCACCGAGCCTCTGCCGCAGGACTTCTGGGCCGAGGCGGGACTGGCTCAGGGTGAGACCTTCAGCGAGCACCGGCACCTGGTCGTGTACGGCCAGCGCACCGCCGACGACCGGTTCGTGTTCGGCGGCCGGGGCGCGCCCTACCACTTCGGCTCGGCGGTACAGCCGCAGTTCGACCGGGAACCGCCGGTGTTCGAAGCGCTGCACGAGACGCTGATCGACCTGTTCCCGGCGCTGGCGCCGTACGCCGTGACTCACCAGTGGGGTGGCCCGCTCGGCATCGCTCGCGACTGGCACGCCTCGGTGCGCTACGACCCGGCGACGGGACTGGGCAGCGCCGGCGGCTACGTCGGCGACGGCGGGGCCACCACCAACCTGGCCGGGCGCCCCCTCGCCGACCTGGTCACCGGCCGGCGCCCCGACCTCACGGGGCTGCCGTGGGTCAACCACCACTCACGACGTTGGGAGCCAGAGCCGTTGCGCTGGCTGGGGATCAA
>JACMOY010000330.1 GCA_014377795.1 Actinomycetota bacterium
AGCAGCGGTTCTCCGACGGCAGCTCGGCCGCCTGGCAGCGTCGGGTCGAGCGACTGGAGCCGGACGCCGGGATGCGGGTGGGTGCGGCGATCCACTCGGTGCGGGCCGTGCCGCGGCTCGAGCTGGCCGACGTCGCGCGAGCGCTGCCGCACGCGCCGCTGCACGCCCACCTGAGCGAGCAGTGGGCCGAGAACGAGGCGGCGCTGGCGTTCTACGGCATGACCCCGACCGAGCTGCTCGCCGCCGCCGACGCGCTCGGCCCGCGGACGACGGTCGTCCACGCCACCGTCGTCGCGCACCTCGAGCTGCTGGGCAGCACCGGCACGGGCGTGTGCTTCTGCCCCACCACCGAGCGCGACCTGGCGGACGGGATCGGCCCGGCCCGGCTGCTCGCCGACCACGGGTCGCCGCTGTGCCTGGGCAGTGACCAGAACGCGGTGATCGACCTGCTGGAGGAGGCTCGCGCGCTGGAGATGCACGAGCGGCTGCACTTCCTTGAGCGCGGGCGCTTCACCCCGGCCGAGCTGGTGAAGGCCCTGACCGTCAACGGGCACGTGGCTCTGGGCTGGCCCGAGGCGGGCCGCATCGCCGTCGGTGCCCCGGCCGACCTCGTCGCCGTGCGCCTCGACAGCGTCCGCACCGCCGGAACCGCTGCAGCGCAGGCGGTCTACGCTGCCACCGCTGCCGACGTGACGACGGTCGTGGCGGGTGGTCGTACCGTCGTGGACGGTGGCCGACACGTTCTCGGCGACGTGGCGCGGCTGCTGCATGAGGCGATAGAACCGCTGTGGCGCAACGGATGAGCGCGCTGCTGGTCACCGGCATCGGTGAACTGGTCACCTGCGACCCGACCCTGGGCGACGGATCACCGCTCGGCGTGCTGACCGACGCCACCCTGGTCATCGAGAACGGGCGGGTCAGCTGGGTGGGCCCGGCGGGCGCGGCGCCGGCCGCCGACGTCCGGGTCGACCTGGGCGGCCGGGCGGTCGTGCCGGGGTTCGTCGACTCACACGCCCACCTGGTGTTCGCCGGCGACCGGTCACGGGAGTTCGAGGCCCGCGCGGGGGGCGCCCGCTACGACGGCGGCGGGATCGCCGGCACCGTCGCCGCGACCCGCGCGGCGACCGACGAGTGGCTGCGGGCGCGGCTGCGAGGCTTCGTCGCCGAGATGCGCGCCCAGGGCACGACGACCGTCGAGGTCAAGAGCGGGTACGGGCTCACCGTCGTCGACGAGGCGCGGTCGCTGCGGATCGCCCGCGAGGTGACACCCGAGACGACGTTCCTCGGCGCCCACGTGGTGCCGCAGGGCACGGACCGGCGCGGCTACGTCGACCTCGTGACCGGCCCGATGCTGGCCGCCTGCGCGCCGCACGCCCGATGGGTCGACGTGTTCTGCGAGCCCGCGAGTCCGCACGCGTTCGACGCGGACGAGTCGCGCGAGGTGCTGCTCGCGGGGGCGGCGGCTGGGCTGGGCCTGCGGGTGCACGGCAACCAGCTCGCCGAGGGGCCAGGGGTGCGGCTGGGCGTCGAGCTGGGCGCCGCCAGCGTCGACCACTGCACGCACCTGAGCGCCGCGGACGTCGAGGCGCTCGCCGGTGGCAGCACGGTCGCGACGCTGCTACCCGGCGTCGAGTTCTCGACCCGCTCGCCCTACCCGGACGGCGGCGCTCTGGTCGCCGCCGGAGTCACGGTGGCGCTGGCCACCGACTGCAACCCCGGCACGAGCTTCACGTCGTCGATGCCGTTCGTCATCGCGCTGGCCGTGCGCGAGATGCGCCTGACTCCGGCGCAGGCGCTCTGGGCGGCCACGGCGGGTGGCGCGATGGCGCTGCGTCGCACGGACGTCGGGCACCTGGGTGTGGGCGCTCGGGCCGACCTCGCGGTGCTCGACGCGCCGTCGTACCGGCACCTGGCCTACCGGCCCGGCGTGCCGCTAGCGCGAGCCCTCGACCTGCCGGACCCGAGGGTCTAGCCGACCTCTTGCAGCTTGGCCGGCAGGTGGCCGGTGGACTTGCGGTAGTACTCCGCGGCTTTGCGCGCGGCGAGCATCCGGGCGACACCGACGATGGCGCCGCTGACGACGGCGAACGCCACGGCCTCGGCCCAGGTGGTGTCGGGGTGCTCGGGGTTGGCCGGCGGGGCGTGACCGGTGACGACCTTCCAGCCGGTCACGATGACCTTCTTCGCGACGATGCCGGACAGCACCGCACCCCCGGTGCCCAGCAGCTTGAATGTCGTCGCGCTCATGGGGTCAGCGTGCCCTACAGCAGTCCACCCAGCCACTGCAGCGCGGCGACGACCGGCCCGCCGAGCGCCGGTGCGGTCAGGGCGACCATGCCGACGACCACGACCAGCGCGACCAGCCGGGCGAGCAGCGAGGGTCGCCCGGCACGCGGCTGGCGCAGCATCCGCAGGATCACCAGGGCAGTGTGCCAGTCGGGTGTACATTCGGCGGCTTACGACAGGGGAGCGCCGCGAGGCGCTGAGAGTGCGGGCGACCGCAGACCCTCGAACCTGATCCGGTTAGCACCGGTGTAGGGAGTCGGGACATCTCGACCGCCCGTCGGCGGCCTCGGCCTGCCGCCGCGGCGGTGCCCCTCCTGCAACCGTAGGAGGACCTGCATGAGCATCACCACGAACCTGTTTCGCTGGCGCACCGTCGACCTGGTCACGGCGGCCATGCTCGGCGTCGCGTTCGGCGTCGTCTTCTGGGGCTGGGACCAGGCCTACAACGTCCTGAGCCCGGCGTTCGCCGCCGTCCCGCCGCTCGGCGGCCTGCTCGGCGGTCCGTGGCTGCTGGCCGGCGTGGTCGGGGGCCCGGTCGTCCGCCGTCCGGGTGCGGCCCTGCTCGCCGAGCTCGTCGGCGCCAACGTCGAGTATCTGCTCGGCAACCGCTGGGCAGCCTCGGTCTTCATCTCCGGTGTGCTGCAGGGAATCGGGGTCGAGATCGTGTTCGCCGTGCTGCTGTGGCGCCGGTTCGGGCCGGTCGCTGCAGCTGCCGCCGCCGTGCTCGCCGCGCTGCTCGAGACCGCGTACGAGTACGGCGCGTACGACTACGCCAC